>JBGSTS010000077.1:0-11665 GCA_041736435.1 Desulfobacterales bacterium
CAGGGCCCGGAGCGCATCGGCCGCTTGCGCGCCGCAGCGGACCTGGCCGTCTACACTCCGGGGAGCCGATCCGGGCTTCCGATCAACACCCTGGGCAGCTTCGACCCGCCGCCACCGGCTGTTTTGGAAGACCGCGATCTCATGCGCGAGCGCGTCCAGAGCACGGCCACCTCCCTGCTGGCGCTGGTGGGGATCGAGGCCGACCCCGTCAGCAGCCGGGAACACATCCTGCTGGCCAACCTGTTCAACACCCTGTGGTCCGAAAACAAGAGCCTCGATCTGCCGGGCCTGGTGCACGCCATCCAGCAGCCGCCGTTTGCTCGCGTCGGCGTCATGGATCTCGACTCGTTCTTCCCGGCGCGGGAGCGCTTTCAACTGGCCATGCGCTTCAACAACCTTTTGGCGTCGCCGGGGTTCGAGTCTTGGCTCGAGGGCGACCCGCTCGACATTCAACGTCTGCTCTTCAGCGCCGACGGCCGGCCGCGCGCATCGATTTTCACCCTCAGCCACTTGGGCGACGCCGAGCGCATGTTTTTCGTGGCCAGACTGCTGAACGAGGTGCTGGCCTGGGTGCGCTCGCAGCCGGGCACCTCGAGCCTGCGGGCCATTCTCTACATGGACGAGATTTTCGGCTTCTTCCCGCCGGTCAGGACCCCTCCTTCCAAATTGCCCCTGCTGACCCTCCTTAAGCAGGCGCGAGCGTTCGGCCTGGGGGTGGTGCTATCCACTCAGAACCCTGTGGATTTAGACTACAAGGGGCTGGCCAACACGGGCAGCTGGTTCATCGGCCGGCTGCAGACCGAGGGCGACAAGCAACGGGTGATGGCCGGGCTGGAGGGGGCCGCCGGCGGCGCAGGCTTTGACCGCGGTCGCATGGAGCGGGTGCTGGCCGGGCTGGGCAAGCGCGTTTTTCTGCTCAACAACGTCCACGAAAATGCCCCTGTCACCTTCCAGACCCGCTGGACCCTGTCTTACCTCAGGGGGCCCATGACCCGCGAACAGATCAAAACCCTCACCGCCCCGGCCAATCCCACGGGGGCCGAGACGGCGGCCGCCCCCGCAGCTCTCCCCACCCCGGCGCCGGGGGCGGTTCACGAATCCCGGCCGCCGATCCTGCCGCCGGGGATCGACGCCCATTATCTCCCGGTCATCGGTAACGCTGTGAAAATCGAGTACTACCCGGCCGTCTTCGGCGGATTGACGGTCCATTACGCCCAAGCCAAATACCAGGTCGACCTGGCACGCCCGCTGAGCTTCGCCGCCCCGCTGGCGGAGGGCCCGGTTGCGCTGGACTGGGATCAGGCCATCGAGATCCCTCTCACTCCCAAAGAGTTCGTTAAGACGCCCGCGCCCGGGGCTGTCTTTGCGGAGCTGCCGGCGGATGCCAAAAAGGCCAACGCCTACGACGGGTGGCGCAAGGATCTAATGCAGTGGGTCCGCAGAAACCATTCCCTGCGGCTGATGAGCTCGGTGCGCTTTCGGCTGGTCTCCTCCCCGCAGGAATCCCACTCCGAGTTTGTGGCACGGGTTTCCCAAACCGCCCGCGAGCAGCGGGATCTTGAAGTCGAGAAGCTGCGGCGCCGCTATGCGGGCAAGTTCACGACCTTGCAGGATCGGTTGATGCGCTCGGAGCAGGCCATGATGCGTGAAAAGGAGCAACTTTCCGCCAAGAAAGTGGAAACCGCCATTTCGTTCGGGACAGCCATCCTGGGTGCGTTTCTGGGCCGCAAGGCCGTCAGCGCCACTTCCGCCGGAAGGCTCGGGACCGCCATGAAATCCGCCGGCCGCCTGCGCAAGGAGAGCATGGACACCGCGCGGGCGCAGGAGACCGCCGAATCGGTCAGGGCGAAAATCGCCGAGCTGGAAGCCGAGCTGGAAGCGGACATCGCCAAACTGGAAGCGGCCTTCGACCCGGCCGGCGAGAGCTTCAAGGAGATCCGGATCCCCCCCGCCCCCGCCGGGATCGCCCAGGAGTTCTTCGGCCTGCTCTGGCTTCCGTATCGGCGGGACGACCAAGGCAAGGCCGTCCCTGCCTGGGGGACGGCTTCGCAATAAGCCCAACTTCGGCGTTGTGCCGCGTGCCGCTGACGCTGCGGCGTACTTAGAGTACGCCTCGCGCCACGGCACTTGCACGCCTTGAATTTGGGCTTGTTGCGAAGCCGCCCTGTCATAGAGCCGCGTTCATCGTGGCTGGAAGCCACTCCCACCCGAAAAAACTCCATTATCATGCTGGGTGCACCCTAAAAAAAAGCCCTTTCCCGGTGCTGCCACCGGGAAAGGGCTTGGGTTAGGGTCTTCGAGGCTCGATTCGCGGCCAGCCCATGGCCATCGCACATAAACCACGCCGTCCCGTACCCGACCCTAAACCTTTTATTTGTTTCCCACTGTTAAAAATCGTTGCAGCCCGCTGCAACGATTTTTAGGCGCGCCCGATGACGAGCTTGAGCGGATCCACGTCCTCCCTCAGGATTCGCAACTCCTCGTCCGTAGGCGGCTGGGTCCGGCCGACCTGCTTCGGGACCACCAGATCGAAGCCGGTCTCGGCTTTGACCTTGTCCAATTCCACCCCGGGGTGCAGGGACTCGACCATCATGGCCCGGGTTTTTTCGTCGAAGCCCATCACCGCCAGATCCGTGATGATCTTGTAAGGGCCGCCCTCCGGAAGCCCAGCGGCCTCGCGCGCCCCGGCGCCTGTAAGGAAGCCCGGCGAGGTGATGAAATCGCATTTTCCAACGAAACGCGACTTGCTGTGCACCGTCATGATCATCGTGCGCCAGCAGAAGGAGGCGAAATCGTTGGCCCCGCCGCTGCCCGGAAAGCGCACCTTGGGCTTGTAGTAGTCGCCGACGATAGTGGAGTTGATGTTGCCGAACTTGTCGATCTGAGCCCCACCCAGAAAGGCGTAGTCCACCAGGCCGCGGGCGCAGGTGGTCATCATTTCATTCATTCCCGCCGCCATGACGGCGCGGAAAAAGGTGCGGGAGTCGCCCACCGAAATCGGCATTTGGGGCAGCAGCGGGGATATGCCCCCGGCCTCGAACAAAATGACCAGGTTCGGCGAGTGGGCTTTCTGGGCCAGCATGGCCGCCGCGCAGGGCGCACCGGTGCCGACGGCCACGGTCTTGCCGTCCTCGAGGTACCTGGACGCCAGGCAGATCATCATCTCCATCGTATTGAAGTCAGCCACGGGTTCTACCTCCTTTGTCAGCGGGTCTTGCCGCAAGCATCCCCTTGTTATTTTTCCACTAGGTTCTCGAGTTGCTGCAGCTGCTTGAGTTTTTTCAGCCCGCCGCAGCGCTCCAGGTATTCCTCGAAACAGGAGACCGAATAGATGTAGTGGTCGAGAAATTTCTCGAACTCCGTGGGGTCCTTCTCGACCTTCATCCACTGGGCCAGATGCTCCTCGTCGGAGAAGTAGAGATAGGGCATGTTCCCGGGATAGCTTCCATAGGGGATTTCGACGACGGCATCCACCAGGTAGAAGGGGATCGAGGTCGCCGTCGGGTTGGCCCGGATGGTGGCGTTGGTGACGAGCTTTTCCGCCGTTATGATGAGATGCTTTGAGGCCCTCGCCAGCTCCATATCAGCCACGGAGATCCCCTTGAAAACTGAGTTGCCGTACATGTCGGCCTCATGCACGTGAATGACGGCCACATCCGGCCACAGGGCCGGCACGGCGGCGACCTTCTTGCCGGTGAAGGGGCACTCGACCACCTTGGCCCCGGACATCTTCAAGGTGTCGGTTCCCAGCATGCAGCGCACGATGGCGAACGGAACCCCCTCCGCCGCCGCCCGCATGCGGGCCGCGAGGGCGTAGTTGGTCCATTCGCAGACCTTGACCTCGCCGGATTCGATATAGCGGCGGGCATTGGGGGAAAGCCCGCGCGCCTCAAGTCCGACGATGTAGGCGGCATCCAGGCGGTTGAAGCACTTGCCGGCGCAGAGCAGCTCGAAGTCATGGGTGGAGGTGTGCCCGAGAAATCCCATATTCTTGCGCCGGGCCCGCAGTATTTCGTGGATCACGGCCGTGGGGATGCGGTTGGCGCCGAACCCCCCGATCCCAAGATAGCACCCGTCCGGGATGAACTTCTCCACCACCTCTTTTTCGGTCATGCGCTTGTCGATCATGGCCCGTGTCTTGGTACGGAAAAAATCTCGGGCCTTGTCCGGGTCGGGATCCATGAACAACGGGTTGAGCCCCTGATCCAGAACTTTCATAGCGTTTTCCTCCGGCTTCGATAAAGGTTGCTGTTTTCTGGCGCCTCAGGTGTCCAATGCAGATTGGAATAGCAATTTAGCAATAAGCATGCCACACCAAAAAAAGGTAACCGCCGATAAAATATATTGAAATTGTTATCTATTATGCTCTGAGATAAAATCGGTACGGATTGCACAGATCTATATTTGTATCAAATAGTATACTTTTTTGGGCTGCTGTTACGCCACGAGCGTACACCGGCCGGAATGTTGCAAATCACGATGCAAATCCGTTGCACCGTTACCTGCAGAAGATTCTATCCAGCAAAATAGAACGGTCTCAAGCGGGGCACGGTCCCCACCGGCTGCAGACACCGATGGACTGGGGAGCAAAGATCAATCTGCCAACCATGACATTGCTGCCGCGCAAAGAATCATTTTTTATACATGTATACAATTTGATTCATATATTGCGGCATTTCGATTTTAACTGGAAAAAGGTTATAATAGGTGAACTTCGTTCAACAGCTTGAATTGATATTTTATTTTTTGTTGTCAGCACGAAACCGCTGCTTTATAGCCACCTTGAGCCGCAATGGCCCAAGATTTGCTTTGCGATAGGGAGTCGTTTCTCACCTATTTCCGCCGACCGTTCGCCCCGATCAGGCAAGGAGGAAGTTGCCCATGGAAATCAAGGAGCCGGAAATAACCCGCGATCAGATTCTCGTATTACCTGACGCAAATTTCAGCGTAGAAAACGTGTGTATCGTTACAGGTGCCGGAACCGGCATCGGCCGGGCCACGGCGATTGCGGCAGCCGCCAACAATATGATGACCGTCGGCCTCGACATCAACGAGAAAGAGGGCAAGCGGACCCAGAAGATCGCCCGGGACATGGGCGGGCAGATGATCTTCATCAAGACCGACCTCTGCAACGACGAGGAGATCGCCCAGGCCGTCGCCGACGCCGCCAAGCTGGGGGCGATCAAGTTCGTCGCCAACATCGCCGGCCTCCAGCACATCGACTCCATTGACAACTTCCCCATGGAAAAGTATGACCTGATGCAACGGCTGATGTTGCGGGCCCCGTTTCTGATCTCCAAGCTCACGATCCCCCACATGCGCAAAAGCCAAGACGGGGTCGGGGTAATCGGGCACATGGCCTCGATCCACGCCCACATCTGCACCCGCAACAAGCCGGTGTACAACATCACCAAGTTCGGCCTGCGGGCCCTGGCCCAATCCATTTCGGCCGAAGGCGAGGGCAAGATCCGCTCCTTTACGATCAGCACGGGGTTTATCAAGACACCGCTCGCCCTCAACCAGATCCCGGCCCAGGCCACCCAGCGGGGCATTACCCCGGAGGAGGTCGTGCGGGACGTTATGCTCGGCAAGTCCCGCATCAAGGAGATGATGGACCCCGTCGAGGTGGCCAACACCTTCATCTACGGGTTTTCGCGCTACGCCAAATACCTCATCGGCGGGGACCTGCTCTTCGACGGTGGGGTCGTCCTGACCTATTAGACCACTATACGGACCGGACCGACAATGCCCGAAAGCCTTCAGATCGTCATAGGCCTCATCGTGCTGGTGGGAGTCTACCTCCTGACCCAGGTGGTGGTGGGCTACCGCATCCGGCGCACCGCCCGGGCCGTCATCAAGGACCTCGAGCGCCGCGAGGCCCTGGACGCCGCCTCTGCCGTTGAGCTGCCTTATGAGCGGCGTAGCCTGCTGCACATCGGCCTAAGGGACTTCCGGCCCAAGGCCCTGGCCGCCCTGGTCGAGGGGGGGATCGTGGCCCGCACCGAGGCCGGCCGCTATTTTCTGAAAAAGAGGATGCACGAACTCAACCTGGGATGACCCCCCCTCTCGGGGATCCCACAAACGCGGGAAAGGAGGTGATCGGCACTCTCGACGGCCAACGTATTCCAACCTGATCTTCCGACCCTTAACCCTACCAAGGAGGAAACGAGATGAGAAAGCTCGGATTGGCGATTCTGGTGATTCTGGTGGCGGTGGCCTTCGTCACCGCGGGGCCGACCGACTCATTTGCCCAGCAGAAAAAGAAGATCGAGAAATTCGGCGAAGACAAACGCATTAAGGAGTGGGCCAACAAGAAGTGGGAGACCTCCACCCAGAAGTTCAACATGCGCATGAGCGACCCCTGGGGCGGGTTGAACTTCCACGACATCTCGATCCACTTCGCCGACACCGTGCGCGCCTGCTCCGGCGGCCGGCTCGACATCAAGGTCTTCCCCACCGGCGCCATCGTCCCGGCCATGGAGATCTTCGAGGCGACCTCCAAGGGCACGCTGGACATCTTCCACTCCTGGCCCGGCTACTGGAAGGGCAAAAACGAGGCCTTCGTGGCCTACGCCTCGGTGCCCTTCGGCCTGGATGCCGAAGGCTACAACATCTGGTACTACGAGCGCGGCGGCAAAGAGATGTTCGACGAGCTCTACAGCCGCTATAACATGAAGCCCTTCTTTGCCGCCAACGTCGGACAGGAGCTGGGCCTGCACTCCAACAAGCGCGCCACCAAGATCGAAGACTTCAAGGGCATGAAGATCCGTACCCCGGGCTGGTACATGGACATCCTGACCCTGCTCGGCGCCACAGTCACCCCGCTGCCCGGCTCGGAGATCTACCTGGCGCTCGAGCGCGGCATCATCGACGCCGTCGAGTTCAGCAGCCCGGCCGCCAACGTGCCCTCCGGGTTCCACGATATCACCAAATACGTGATCGAGCCCGGCGTGCACCAGCCCTCCTGCCAGTTCGACGTGGTCTTCAACATGGATAAATGGAAGGCGCTGCCCCCGGACCTCCAGCAGATCGTCGAAACCGCCGCCAAGGAGACCCAGCTGTGGGCCTGGGCCTGGCAGGAGAACCTGAACATCGAGGCGCTCAAAATTATCGGCGCCAGCACCGAGTACGTCAAGATGGAAGATGCCGCCATCATCGAGTTCGCCAAGGTGACTTTCAAATACCTGGACGACGTCGCGGCCAAGCACCCGGACGTGAAAAAGGTCCTGGACTCCCAGGAGCTTTTTAAGAAGGAATACGCCCAGTGGCGCGACTTGCGCAGCCGCGTGGCGCCCTGGCCCCGGGAAGAGATCCTGAAGGGCAGACTGCTGCAATAAAAGTTGCACCCGCGGGCCAAGGCCGGATAGTGGCCGCGGCCCGCGGTGGTTCGTCAACCGCCGGAAAGGACCCCTGACATGTTGAAAAAATTCGTGCGCGCCGTCGACGCCCTGAACACCTGGGTCGGCAGGGTTGCGGCACTGGCTATGATCCCCCTGACCCTGGTCGTGTTCTACGAGGTCTGCATGCGCCGGCTCTTCAACGCCCCCACCATCTGGGCCTTCGAAGTGACGGTCTATCTCTACGGGTTCAACTACATGATGGCCATGGGGACGACGATGCTGCACGACAAGCACGTGCGCATCGACATCATCACCCTGCAGCTCTCGCCCAAGACCCAGCTCATCCTGCGGCTGCTCTGCTTCTGGTTCATCTTCGTGCCCTTCGTGGGGGCCATGCTCTTTGCCGGGTTCGAATACGCGGCCAAGGCCTGGATGCAGTGGGAGCACAGCTGGAGCGCCTGGAAGCCGCCGCTCTACCCCTACAAAACGGTCATGCCGGTGGCCCTCTTCCTGCTTTTGATCCAGGGATTCGCCAACTTCGTCCGCGAGTGGTACCAGCTGAAGGGGGAGAAGATATGAGCCCGGAAACCCTTGCCATCGTCATGTTCTTCGGTCTGGCCGTCACCCTGTGCTTAGGGCACCCCCTGGCGTTTTCACTAGGCATGCTGGCGGTCGTCTTTGGGGTCATCGGCTGGGGGGGATCGATCGACGCCATCCTGGCACTGCTGGCCAACCGGGCCTACGGGGTCATGGAGGAGTATGTCCTTGTGGCCGTGCCGCTCTTCATATTTATGGCCCAGATATTGGACTCCACCGGGATCGCCGCCCGGCTCTTCGACACCATGCACGTGGTCATGGGGCGGCTGCGCGGCGGTCTGGGGATTGCCGTCATCGTGGCCTGCACCATCTTCTCGGCCACGGCCGGGGTCGTCGGCGCCACCGTGGTCTCCGTGGGGCTCTTGGCCATCCCGGCCCTGATGCGGATCAAATACAGCATCCCGCTCATCGCCGGCTGCATCTGCGCCGGGGGAACGCTCGGCATCCTGATCCCGCCCAGCATCATGCTCGTGGTCTACGGCAGCTTAAGCCAGATCTCGGTCGGCTGGCTCTACGCGGCGGCCTTCGGCCCCGGGTTTCTGCTCTCGGCGCTCTATATCGTCTACATCGCCGTCATCTGCTACATCAAGCCCGAGCTCGGCCCCGGGGAGAAGGAGTCGCACCACAGCACCAAAGAGAAGCTGCACATGTTTGCTACATCGATCGTCCCACCCGTGATCCTGGTGATCGTCGTGCTCGGCAGCATCCTGGGTGCGGTCGCCACCCCGACCGAGGCGGCGGGCATGGGCTGCGTAGGGGCCGTTTTGCTGGCCATCTTCTACCGAAAGTTTTCGTGGAAGTCGCTGTGGGAGGCCTGCTGGTCCACGACCATCACCACCTCCATGATCATGACCCTCTTTCTGGGCGGCAACGCCTTTCAGGCCATCTTCATGGGGCTGGGCGGCGGGGACGCCATCTCGAACTTCCTCTTGGGGACCCAGCTGCACCCGATCGCGCTGCTTTTCCTCATGATGGGCATCGTCTTCTTCCTGGGCTGCTTTCTCGACTGGCTGGGGATCCTGCTCATCGTGGTGCCGATCTTCACGCCCATCGCCAACGAGCTGGGGTTCAGCCCCCTGTGGTTCGGCACCCTGATCTGCGTCAACCTGCAGATGGCGTTTCTGACCCCGCCCTTCGGCTACTCGCTATTCTACATGAAGGGGATCGCGCCGCCGGAGATGAACATCTACCACATCTACAAGGGGGTGGTGCCTTTTGTCATCCTGCAGTGGGTAGGGCTGATCCTGTGCATCTTCGTTCCTGAAATCATCCTGTGGGCCCCAAAGGCCTTTTTCGGGCCCAGCGCCATGTGAGGCGCGTTCGTCCAAGGCTTCTATCAAGGCCCCGCCCCGGCGGGGCCTTTTTAATGAAAGAGGAGAAAGTCGATATGGCCGCGAAAAATACCGCCTGGCTGCCGCTGCAGCGCTTCGCCATGGTCGGCGCCGGAATCCAGGGCGCCCAGATTGCCATGATCGCCGCCCGCACCGGCTACGATGTCACCGTCTACGACCCGCGGGAGGGCGCTTTCCGCCAGACCTTCGAAAAGATCCGCGCCGACCTCAAGGCCAAAAAGGTCACCCCCATCATCCCCTGGAACCAGTGGGAGGCCTGCGCGAGGAAAGTCCGCCAGGTGCAGGAGTTGGCCGCGGCCCTCAAGGACGCCGAGTTGGTGCTCGAGGCCGTCCCCGAAAACCTGGTACTGAAGAAAAAAGTCTGGCAGGAGATCGGCGCCAACGCCCACCCCGCGGCCATTTTGGCCACCAACAGCTCCTCGATGCCGGTCTCGCGCTTCGAAAAGGATGGCGGCCGGCCGGAGCAGGTGCTCAACATCCACTTTTACTTTCCGCTGCAGGGCGTCAACATGGTGGACATCATGGGCGGCACCCGCACGCGGGCGGATGTCATGGAGAAGGGCCAGGCTTGGATCAAATCGATCGGGTTCGTGCCGCTCACGGTCAAAAAGGAACTGCTCGGCTTCTGTTTCAACCGCGTCTGGCGGTCCATCAAGCGCGAAACGCTTTACATGTGGGGCAACGGCTTCGTGGACTTCATGGATGTGGACCGGGCCTGGATGATTTTCACCCGCATGAAGGAGGGCCCCTTCGCCCTGATGGACAAGGTCGGCCTGGACGTGATCTGGGACATCGAGATGGTGTACTACAACGACTCCAAGGACCCCAAGGACCACCCGCCTAAAGCCCTGCGCGAGATGATCGAGCGCGGGGAGCTGGGGGTCAAGAGCGGCAAGGGGTTTTATGCCTACCCGAACCCGGCATTTCTGCAAGCCGGTTTTCTGAAATAGGTGCCCGGACTGAACCCGAATGGGAACACCCAGGCGGCCGGTGCGCTGCTGACCGCACCCGGGACCGCCGTTTTGAGCGCGGTCCTGGTCCTCGCGGTCTGGTTTTCGCAAACCGGCATGGCCATGCTGGCGGGGTTGTTTCTGGGCACCGCCGGCCTGGCGCGGCTGTGGTGCCGCCTGTCGCTCTCCGGGGTGGACGCCGAGCGGGACTTCACCTGCCTGCGCAGCTTCCCCGGCGAAACGATGGAGTGCACCCTCAGCCTCGCCAACCGCAAGCCGCTGCCGCTTCCCTGGGTCCAGATGGACTGGGCCCTGCCGCCTGCGGTCCGGCCGCTGGCGCCGGAGGCCGCGATGGACTCCCCGGGAGTCAGGCGGTCGACCGCCCTGCTCGGTTACCGCCGCATGCGCTGGAAAATCAAACTGGTCCCCACCCGGCGCGGCTTTTTCCCCATCGGGCCGCTGGCGCTCACGTCCGGCGATATGTTCGGACTTTTCACGCGGTCGCGGACAATGGATCCTCCCGGATCCATCATCGTTTACCCGCGCATTTACCCGATGGACATCCGCAAGATCCCCTCGCTCTTCCCCATGGGCGAAGTACAAACCTCTCGCCGCCTGGTCCAGGACCCCTCTTGCCCGATCGGCGTGCGCGATTACCAGAGCACCGACAACCTGAAATTCATCCACTGGAAGGCCACCGCCCGCGGCCGTGGCCTTCAAGTGAAGCTGACGGCGGCGACCACCGCCTACCGGGTCGCGCTCTTTCTCGATGTTGCAAGCTTCCACGCAGACGGTATCCCGGCGGAAGAGGAGTTCGAGCTGGGCATCAGCGTCGCCGGGTCCATCGCAGCCGCACTCGCCGAGCGCGGAAGCCCGGTGGGGCTTTACGTGAACAGCCGGCTGGCCGATACCGGTCTGCCGGCGGAGATCCCCCCCGGCGCAAGCCGCGGGCGGCTCACCGACGTGCTCGAGGCCCTCGCCAAGGTTACGGCATCGCCCAGCGATGCGCTGGCGGACTTCGTGGAGCGGCAGCGGAAGGACCTGGCGGCCGGCACCACGCTGGTGTTCATCACCGGACGGCCGGCGGAAACCCTGCCCCTGCTTCTGACCGGTCTGAGCGTTTCCGGGTTTAAAACCGTGCTCTTCACGATCGGTGAAAACGATGAGATCCAGCTGCCGGACCCTGTTCCCTGCTTCCGGGTCCGACGGCCGGAAGACCTCGGCCTTCCGGCCGGGAGCCGCCCATGACGGCACGCCTTCCTGCCCTGGCCGGAACCGCTTCCATCGCCGGCATGGAGGCCTGCTGGCTGGGGGGCCTTATTTGGCTCGTAGATCAGCGCCTCTGCGGCGGCTTGCTGCCGATTGCCTGGATCTTGGCCGGCGCGGTCGTGGCCGTCGGCCTGCGCCGCGCCGCTCGCCGTCTGCA
>JBGSTS010000154.1:0-8626 GCA_041736435.1 Desulfobacterales bacterium
CGGGCAGTGCACGCCGAAGGCCTCGCCGGCAGCGGCGACCGCGGCCGGATCCCCGTCGCCGACGACCCGGCCGCGATCCAGGAGGATCAGGCGGTCGGCATGGGCGAGCACCTTGTCCAAATCGTGGGTGGTCACCACCAGTGTGCGCCCGGCGCGATGCAGGTCCACCATCCGTCCGAGCACCTGCCGGACCCCGGAATAGTCCAGGTTGGAGAAGGGCTCGTCGAAGACCAGCACCTGCGGCTGCATGGCCAGGACCCCGGCGATCGACAGCCGGCGCTTCTCGCCGCCGGAAAGCAGGTGCGGCCGGCGATCGCCGGATGCACCGAGCCCCACCGCATCCAACGCGACGGCAACCCGCCGGTTGACCTCCGAGCGGGGGAGTCTGAGGTTTTCCGGTCCGAAGGCCACGTCAGCGGCCACGGTCTCGCCGATGATCTGGCTCTCGGCATCCTGGAAAATCATGCCCACCATCGTTCGCGCCCGAAGCAGGTCCTGTGCCACGGGCCGGCCGGCCACGCACACCGTGCCGGATGTGGGTGTCAGCAGGCCGTTCAGGTGGCGCAGCAGGGTCGTCTTGCCGGAGCCGTTCGCACCGGCCAACACCACAAACGACCCCGCCTGGATGTCGAGCGAGATGCCGTCAAGCCCGGTCGTACCGTCCGCAAAGCGGTGGACCAGGTTGCGGATTTCGATGATGGCTGCCATCGCGCGTTTTTATTCCCCCTTTTCTTCCGCCGAGGTGAAGTCGAATTCACCCCCCTTCCCTCACTTGAAACCTCTCCGAGGCCGGCCCGCGGAGTCATCGCGGCGGGAAGCCGCTCCCACAAGGGCCCCGCCTCAGCGCCCGAGAACAAACATCATGCCGGCAATCAGGGCATCCGCATCACCGGTCGCAGGGACTTGGCGATAAATGCCGCGGCGGCGATCTTGAAAGCGTCTCCGGGCAGAAACGGCAGCACCCCCAGTAGGAGCGCCTTGTCGAAGGGCATGCCGGTGACGAGTTTAAGCCACGGCACCCCGCAGGCGTAGAGCAGGAGCGCACCGGCCGCCATGGCTGCGACATCCCGTGGTATCGAGCCCGGCCGCCGCTCGGTCAACCGGCCAACGAGGGACACCACCGGCAGGTAGCCGAGCAGGAAGCCGCCGGTCGGACCGAAGATACGACCGATTCCGCCGGTGCCTCCGGCAAACACCGGCAGGCCCACGATGCCGGCCAGCAGATACACCGCAACGCTTGCCGCCCCCCAGCGGCTTCCCAGCAGCAGCCCGGTCAGAAAGACGAACATGTTCTGCAACACGATGGGCACGGGGCCGATGGGGATCGCCAGGTAGGCGCCGGCAGCCGTCAAGGCCGCAAAGAGCGATGCCAGCACCATGGGCCGCAGCGATTCAAAATCGAAAAGGGTTGCGGGGGAATCATCCGGACTCATCGCGTTCCAGCACCCGTCCTGCCGACCGTATCGCTATCCGGCCATGAAGCAGTCACCGTAAACGATCTTTTGCGTCGACCCGTCGGGGGCCTGAAGAATCAACGCGCCGTCCCCGTCCACGTCCAGCGCCACCCCGCGGACCTCATCCCGCCCGGCCACGATCCTGACCGGGCGGCCGAGCGTCACCGACAATTGCTTCCACTCGCAGATGGCGGATTCCCAGCCGCCGGCAGCCGTGCTGGCCTCGAACTCATCCAGAAAGCGAGCCAGAAGCTCCCGGCGCGACACCGCCCGGCCCAGCAGCACCTTCAACGATGTCGCCGGCGGTTCGACCCTCGAAACCCGGTTGTTCACGTTGATGCCGATGCCGATATTAAGAAAGGCGACCCGGTCGCTCTCGGCCTCCATTTCAGACAACAGGCCGCAGAGTTTGCGGCCCTGCACCAGGATGTCGTTGGGCCACTTTACGCCCGCTTCGACGCCGTACCCGGATCTCAGGACCCGGGCGAGGACCGCGGAGGCCAAAAAGTTCACTCGCGCGCTCAGCAGCACGGGGATATCCGGCCGCAGCACCATGGTGAAATACAAACCGCCCGCCGCGGACTGCCAGACACGGCGCAGCCGGCCCCGGCCCGCGGTCTGGCGGTCCGCCGCCACCACGGTGAAGGCCGGGCAGCCCCTGCGGGCCAGGTCTTTGGCAACGTCCATAGTGGAAGGGGCCTCGGTCAAGTAGACCATGCACTCCTCCCGCCCCGGAAACTGCCATGGAAACAGGGTATCCGGCTCCGACGCCAGCCGGTAGCCCCTGGGGCCGGCCTCAATGCCGTAGCCCAGTTCCTGGAGCTTTTTGACATGTTTCCAGATCGCCACCCGCGAAATACCCGCCTCGGCGCAGAGATCCGTGCTCGAAACGAAGCCCTCGGAGGTGCGCAGAAAATCTATAATTTTAGCCTTCATCACGGAAGCAGGTTGTGGTTAACATGATACCTCAGGAAGGTTAACCGAACGCTTCCGTCGAGTCAAGCCGATATACCGGGGACGAATTGCGGGAGTCAACCGGACACGCGGCACGCGTGCAGCGCAGGCCTGCAATCGAAGCCAACTGCGCCGCTCAGGCGCGAGCGAAAAGCTGTAAAATCGCCTGCAGCTTATTGGAAAGCTCGGAGAGGCTGAACGGTTTCTGGATGAACCCGTTGCAGCCCCGCTTCATAATCTCCCCGGCGTCACCGTCCATGGCGTAGCCGCTGCAGAGAATTACCGGGAGATCGGGTTTGATCTTCCGGATGCGGTCGAAGGTTTTGCCTCCGTCCATATCCGGCATAATCAAATCCAGGATGACGAGATCCACCTGGCCGTCCAGCCGGCTCAGGTGTTCGACCGCCTGTCGACCTCCCTTCACCGCCACGACGTTGTAGCCCAGCTTTGCCAACATGGACCGACCGACGTCCAGGATCATCTCTTCGTCATCCACCAGCAGGACGGTCCCTGCGCCCGTGACCAGCTTGCCCGCAGGGGGCGCTTCCCGGCAGAGCGGCTGTTCCGATGCCGGCAGGTAGATCGTGAAGGCGGCCCCGTGTCCCTTCTCGCTTTCGACCGCAATCATGCCGCCGTGGTTCTTGATGATCCCGTAGGCCGAGGCCAGCCCCAGCCCGGTCCCGCGGCTTTTCTCCTTCGTGGTGAAGAATGGGTCGAAGACCCGCTGGCGGGTGGTCGCATCCATGCCGATGCCGGTATCCGTGACCGTCAGCTCGGCGTAGGCCCCGAGAGCAGCCTGGTGGGCACGGCAGAAGGCCGCGTCCGGCGTTACGGTCCGGGTCTCGAGATAGAGCTCCCCCCCGTCGGGCATGGCCTGCCAGGCGTTGACGTAGAGGTTCAGGAGCACCTGTTCGATCTGGCCCCGGTCAGCCTCGACCACCAGGGGCGATGCTTGAAATTTGCTGAGGACCCGGATCTCCTTCTTTGTGCGGCCGAACATGGCGGCGCTGCTTGCCACCAGCTCGTTCAGATCTATCGGTTTGACCTCGTACTTGCCGCCGCGCGCAAAACCCAGCAACTGTTTGGTCAGCCCCGCAGCGCTGCGGATATAGTCCTCGATGGCGCGCAGATGCTCCCGGTGCGGATGAGAGGCCGTAAGCTCGGTCATCATCAACGAGGCCCGACCCTGGATGCCCATAAGCAGGTTGTTGAAGTCGTGGGCCACCCCGCCGGCCAGGGTCCCGATGGCCTCGAACTTCTGGGACTGCTGGAGCTGCGTTTCCATCCGGGCCCGCTCCTGTTCGAGCTCCTTGACCCGTGTGATGTCAGTGGCCACCTGGAGCCGCACCATGCGACCGTCCACCCAGCGGATCGCGCGATCGACATTCAGGTACCAGCGGCCGAGGACCGTGCTGCGGCCCTCCCACGTAATGGGCCCGGTGGGGGCGCCGTTATGATCCAGCAGCCGGCTGTTGGTGCAGTGGTCACAGGGTATTTTCTCAACGCAGAGCGCCTCATAGCAGGTGGCACCGACCGGATCGCACTTGAAATCCTCCTTCATTTTGCGGTTGATGAAAAGGATCTGGTAAGAGTCGATGTCCGCAACGTAGATGTGCGCCTCGATGCTGTCCAGGATGGTGAGCAGCCGCTCATGGGCCGCCCTCAGCTCAACCTCGGCCTCTTTTTCCCTGGTGATGTCCCTCAGGTGTTCGATCACCTGTGACAATTCGCCGCTTTCATTCAGTATGGGGTAGGCGCGCACATCCAGCCACCTGGATACTTCCGGTACGTATTTTTCGACCCTGGCCACCTGCTTGGTGCGGTAGACTTCCGAGGTGGCGCACTCGGTGCAGGGCGAGGGGTTGCCGATGAGTTCGAAGCAACGTTTGCCCGGAACATCGTCCGGACGCATGCCCAGGAAATCGTAGCCTGCCCGGTTGTAGCGGACGACCCGGTGGTCGAGCTCCTGGACCCCGATCGGGTCGGGGATGGCGTCGAGCACCGCGTTGAGCAAGCTGGAGGTCTTTTTCAAATTCTCGGAGAGTTCGGCATTTTTCACCTCAGCGTCTATCTGATCGGTGATGTCGCGGGCTACGGCCACGCAGATCCCCCGTTGGGTTTGGGGGTGCGACACCCAGCTCAGCCAGCGGTAGCCTCCGGACTTGCACCGATAGCGGTTCCTGAAACGGATGACTTTTTCGCCTTTGCGCAGATAGTCCTCAGCCACCCTGCGGGTGGGCCCGACATCCTCGGGGTGGATGAAATCCAGATACGGCCTTTTTGTGAGCTCTTCGCTGGAATACCCCAGGACCTGGGAGAAGGCCGGGTTCACCATCAGGAACGTCATGGTTGCGATGTCCGCGATGCAGATCATGTCCAGGGACATCTCGAAGATAATGTTCAGATGCCCCTCCCCCGGGGCGATCCCTATTTCAGGTCGGTCCGAAAGTTCTTTTCCAAGCGGCTTGATCTGATTCACGAGCTCCTCGCTGCTGGGTCTTGATGTCATAATTACTAATAATTACAAAATTTTGAATTTTAAGCAGGTTCTGCCCACAGAACCTTTTCCACTGACCGCGGCTGGAATCTATCCCCGTAAACGAACTGATTGGGCCAAACGCAAAACAGGCGCCTGGCGTGCAGGCACCTGCGGAGAGAACGGTCAGCGGGAGAAGCGAGAGGGGGAGTGCCCAGTGCCCACAGTCGCCGCGTCCGTCGGGGGCGTCTTTTCCGTATTATCGGTTTAGTATACCAGATCCGGGCTCAAAAGAGAACTGACCCACGGGGCAAAACCGCCAAACACCGAGCGGCTTCCATGGCAGGCTTGTTCAGGGGTAAACGATTGAACCATGAACAGGCTGAAGCCATCAGCACTAAAAACGGGAAGCTGTCATGGATAAAAGGATTCCAGCAGCCGCTCGTGGATGTTGTCAAAGCCGCCGTTGGACATGATCACCACCACGTCGCCGGGGAGGGTGATTTGGACAAGATGGTCGAGGATCTCATCGGTGGCGGCAAAAAAACGCGCCGGCTTGCCGCGGTCGGCCAGCGCCGCCGCCAGGGCTTCGGAGGAGAACCGCTCGGGTTCGGGAACTTTTTCCAGCATCGACGGCCGCCGGATCAAGACGAGATCAGCGGCGTCGAAGGCCGCGGGGTAAACCGCCTGGAAGACCTTGCGCATGCTGGTGTTGGTGCGCGGTTCGAAGACCGCCACGATGCGCCGGCCGGGAAAGGAGGTGCGCACGGCAGCCAGGGTCTCGCTCACGGCGGTGGGGTGGTGGGCGAAATCGTCCATCACGGTGACGCCCTGCCGCTCGCCCCGGATCTCCTGCCGGCGCTTGACGCCCTCGAAGCTCTCGAGCGCCTCGGCCATGGATGCGGCGGGCACTCCGAGATGATCCGCCACGGCGATCGCGGCCAGTGCGTTGCCCGCGTTGTGGGTCCCGATCAGGCGCGTGCGGAAGCGCCCGAAAAAACGCCCCGCCTTGAAAACCTCAAAAAACGTCCAGGGCGGCTCGACCGCAACCGGCCCCAACCGCCAGGGCGAGTCCTGTCGCCGGCCGTAGCGCTGCACGGCGGCCCGGGTGCCGTCGATGACCTCGGAGACGTTGGCATCCTGATCCCAGGCCACCAGCAAGCTCTCAGCCGGCAGCCCCTCCGCTAAACGCCGGAACGCGCTTTTGACGTGCGCGAGGTCGCGATAGATATCGGCGTGTTCGAACTCCACCCCGGTAATCACGGTGGCATGCGGGTGGTAATGCAAAAACTTCGGTCCCTTGTCGAAAAAGGCCGTGTCGTATTCGTCGCCCTCGAGCACGATGAGATCCCCGCCGCTCACGCCGTAGTTGCTGCCGAAGTTTTTGAGAATCCCGCCGATGACAAAGGAGGGCCTGAGCCCGGCGGCCGCGAGGATCCAGGCAAGAATGGCGCAGGTGGTGGTTTTGCCGTGGGTCCCGGCGACCATCAGGGCGCGCTTGCCGGCGGCCGCAAAGTGTTGAATGGCCTGGGGCATGGAGCAGTAGGGCAGCCGGAGCCGCGCCAGCTCCTGCGCCTCGGGGTTGACGCGAGGGATGACGTTGCCCACGACGACGAGCTCGGGGCGATGCGCGAGGTTCTCCGGCCGGAATCCTTCTAAAATGCGGATGCCGCGGCCGGCGAGGAAGTCGCTCATGGGCGGGTAGATCTTCTGGTCGGAGCCGCTGACCTCGCAGCCCAGCTCCTGGAGCATGCAGGCCAGGGCGCCCATGGCGGTCCCGCATACGCCGATCAGATGCACCCGCCGCGCGGCGGGGGGGATGGTGTTCAGGCAGGGGTCCATGGAACCGGGCTAGGCGCGCAGCCGTCCCAGCACTTTCTCCGCCGCCCTCACCGTAGCCGCGACCTGCTCGTCGGTGTGGGCCGCGGAGAGAAAAAGCGCCTCGAACTGCGATGGGGCGATGTAGACCCCCTCGCCCCGCATGCCCTGGTAGAACTTCGAAAAGAGCGCCAAGTCGCATTTCTTGGCATCCGCGAAGCTTGCGACCGGTTCGGCACAGAAAAAGATCCCGAGCATCGAGCCCACATGGTCCACCCGGGCGGCAATGCCGGCCGTGGCGGCCGCCCGCGCCAGGCCCTGCGCGAGCGTGGCGCTCTTCTTCTCGAGCCTCTCGTAGAAGCCCTTTTTCCGGAGCTGCTTCAAGGTGGCGATCCCGGCCGCCATGGCGAGCGGGTTGCCCGAGAGGGTCCCGGCCTGGTAGACTGGCCCCTGGGGGGCGATGTGGGCCATGATCTTTCTGCTGCCCCCATAGGCCCCCACCGGCAGTCCCCCGCCGATGATTTTCCCGAAGCAGGAGAGGTCCGGTTTGATCCCATAGAGCGCCTGGGCTCCGCCGTAGGCCACGCGGAAGCCGGTCATAACCTCGTCGAAGATCAGGAGCGCGCCGTGAGCGGCGGTCGCGCGCCGCAGCGCCTTCAAAAACCCCGGCGCGGGAGCCACCAGCCCCATGTTGCCGGCCACCGGCTCCACGATCACGCAGGCCACCTCGCCCCCCCGCTTCGCCATCACCTGTTCGAAGAGGGCGGTGTCGTTGTAGGGCAGCGAGAGCGTTTGGGCGGCCACGGCCTCCGGCACCCCGGGGCTGCCGGGGATCCCGAGCGTCGCCACCCCCGAGCCGGCTTCAACGAGCAGCGTGTCCGCATGGCCGTGGTAGCAGCCGTCGAACTTGATCACCAGATCGCGTTTGGTCACCCCGCGCGCCAGCCGTACGACACTCATGGCGGCCTCGGTGCCGGAGTTGACCATGCGCACCAACTCCACGGAGGGCACGGCCTCGACCACCATGGAGGCCAGTTCGATCTCCAGGGCGGTGGGCGCCCCGAAGCTGGTGCCGCGCGCCAGCACCCGGGTGATGGCCTTGACCACGGCCGGGTGGTTGTGGCCCAGGATCATCGGGCCCCAGGAGCCGATGTAGTCGATGTAGCGGTTGCCGTCCGCGTCCACGATGAGCGCACCCTCGGCCCGGCGGATGAAGAGCGGGTCCGCACCCACGGATTTGCAGGCTCTGACCGGGCTGTTGACGCCGCCCGGTATGAGCTTGACGGCCTTGCGAAAGAGCTCACAGGACTTGGTGACGGAGGTCATGGTCCACGATCCTTTCGTGCGCGCCCGGGATGGAGGCAGTGGTTGACTTTTGATGGTCGATGGCCATATCAGATGGTAGCCATCGGGTCAAGCAAATGAGTCCATTGGGTTGAAGGGTTCACGGTTAGAGGGAGATGAAAAGGGTGCAAGGGTTCAAGGGGCCGAGGGTCCAAGTGAACTGTTAGAGAACAACCGGTTTCGGCTGGTTGCTTTTTACTCGTTGCTCGTTACGCTCAACTCCAACTCAGCCCCATCGAATCCGTGACTCAAGGGGGCTGCCCCTATTAAAACGTTGAGCATGGCCGGTTCACGCAGCCCAAACTATCTCGCCAAGATCCTGACCACCCTGCTGGCCCGGCAGCCCGAGGAGTTTGCCCTGGTGCCCGACGCCGAGGGCTTCGTCAAAATCAAGGACCTTCTCCAGGCTCTTCGCGAGGAGGGGTTCGGCTACGTCAACCGCTCGCACCTGGATGAAATCGTTTTGAGCCTGCCGCAGGCGCCGATTGAAATCCTGGATAACCGCATCCGGGCCAAGGACCGCAGCCGGCTCCCCACCCCCGCGCCGGCCGCCGAGCTGCCGAGGGTGCTGTTCGCCGCC
>JBGSTS010000170.1:0-2835 GCA_041736435.1 Desulfobacterales bacterium
GGCGGCCATCGGCCCGACTCCGGCCGCCGCCGCTGCAGCGATCATCTCCTGCACCACCGCAGGCGCCGGGCCCTCAGCGGTCCAGGGGGAAAGCGTGTTCAAAAAACCGGGGTGTTCGTGGATGTAGGCCTCCAGGCAGTCCCGCTCCGCGCTCACCAAACGCTGCGCCAGTTCGCGCTCGTCCCGGGAGGCCCGGACCATCAGATCGGTTTCCCGGACGACCACCTGAAAAGAGGCCAGCCCTTTGCCCGTCACCAGGCTGCGGTAGGTGCGCGGTTCAAACACGGCGGCCGAAGAACCCTTTCGACGGATGGGCTCCCATCACTCGATGCTCTGAATATAGGCCGGGCGCAGGTGCACGGGGCACTGGTCGATGAAGTACGTGTCGGTCATGCCGGCGATGAAGTCGCGCACGACCTCCGCGGGCCGATGCCGCTCGATGTAGTCCTGGGACATGCCGTTCAGGAATCCGCGGAAGATCACCGACTCCTCGCGCCGGCTGTCGATGGCGGTCAGGTACTCCTCGAACAGCCGGCGAAACAACCCCCGGATGGCGGCGGTGTGCGGCTTCATGCGCGGGTTCAGGTAGATGCGCTCTAAATTAAACTGCTTGAGCTGCCGCAGGGCCTCGGAGACCTCCGGGCTGAAGGCCACGTGGCCCTTTCCGTGGCTGTTTTTGAGAATGTCGGTCACGAGGTTGAAGACGATCGTGCCGTTGGTGTCGCCGAGCACACGCACGCTGGCCGACGGCAGCTCCTCGCGGCGGATCAGCCGCAGGCGGATGGCGTCCTCGATGTCGCGGCCGACATAGCTCACCGTGTCGGCCATGCGCACCACGCAGCCCTCCAGGCTCATGGGGGTGAGCTCGCTGTCGGGCCGGTCTTTCTTGGCCTGCAGTTCGGTGGCAAGGGTCTCAAACCTCTTGCCCGGCTGCGGCGCCAGTCTCTGGTTGTGCACCTCCCCGTCGTGGCAGAGAATCCCGTCCAGGGTCTGCAAACACAGGTTCCAGCCCCGCCCCTTGCGTTCGACCAGATCGAGAAAGTGCACGCTCTGGACGTTGTGCTGAAAGCTGCCGATCCCGTGTTCCACGCACAGCTCGGACAGGAACCGCTCCCCGTCGTGCCCGAAGGGGGTGTGGCCGATGTCGTGGCCGAGGGCGATCGCCTCGATCAAATCCTCGTTCAGTCCGAGAAAGCGGCCGATGCTGCGGCTGATCTTGGAAACCAGTTGCACGTGCAGGACGCGGTGGGTGATGTGGTCGTTGCGGATCAGGTAAAACACCTGGGTCTTGTCGATGTAGCGCGCGTAGGCGCGCGAATGCAGAATCCGGTCCACATCCACGGAAAACGCCTGCCGGTAGCCCTCGGTCAGAAACGCCTCCGGTTGCCGGCGCACGGCGTCCATGTTCGGTACGGCGTGCGGCGAGAGGGTGGCGGCGTGGCGGATGTCGAGCTGCTCGCGGATGTGCCGGAGCAGCGCTTTCTCAGATCTCTCCTTGCTCAATCATCGTCTCCATGAGGTGGGTGTAGTCGATACCGGCCTGGCGGAACCCCTCCAGACCGTATTTCATGTTGGCCTCGAGCACAACATACCCCTCGCCGCAGCGACAGAGGTCGATGCCGACATCGTCCCAGCCGCAGGCCTGCGCCGTGTGCAAAGCGAGCGCCCGGGCCGCCTCGGGGACCGGCTCCAGGCTCACCCGGCCGCCGGCGGCTAAATTCGAGCGGAACTCGCCGGCGGCGGCAACACGCCAGTAAGCATGCACGATCCGGCCCCCAATGACCACGATGCGCATATCCCGGTCGGCCGGCACGACCTCCTGGATGTAGGCGATGCGGTTGCGCTCGCAGTAGCGGTCCAGCTCGCCGCGGCAACGGATGAGGTAAACCCCTCGGCCCAGAGCTGCCCCCCGGGGAATCTTGCCGATGAACGGAAAGCGGAAATACTCGGTGATCGCCGCCTTCTGCATTGGCCCATAGAAGACCCGGGTGCGCGGGTGCGGGATGCCCACCAGCGCAAACAGCGCACTCTGACGGATCTTGTCCTGCACGCACTTGTAGGTGTGGTAGCTCGGAAAGGTGCGCTTGCCCATGGCGTCGAGCAGGTCGGCATAGAACGTCGACGGGTAATACACGGTTTCGGCGTCCCGGATCAGGCTGCGCTCCTCTGGGCTGTAGTCCGCCAGATTGGTGCGCACGCCCAGAGTCGTTACATTCCGGCATTTCCTCAAGCGGCGCTCGAGGGCGATGGCGTTGCGCGTAAAGATCACGGTGGCCACTATAACCAAAGCCCGCAGGCAGGTCAATTGCGCCCGGGACATCAACCCGGACGCCGATGAGCAGAGAGAAGATGGAAAGCGGGAACCGTAAATTGCCTATCAAGAAATCGCGAAACATGCCGATACTTCTAAATGAAACTGAAACTACAAATAGGTTTTGAATCATGCGGAAGTGGAAAATCGTTCTCTCCGGCCTGCTCATCCTGACCACCGGCTTCGGCGTGATGGCCATGGGCCATATCAACCGCAAGGTCATCCTGCTGCACAACGGGGGAGTGATTCCGGTCGACCGCACCTGGGAATCCGGAAACGACATCTTCTACGAAAATGAAAAGGAGATCCGTTTTGTCAGCCGGGCGGACATCAAGTCGATCGGCCTCCGCAGCCCGGCGGAAAGCCTGCAGGCGGCCGGCGATCGCTGCACGCACTTCTTCCACCGCCGGCTGCAGGAGCTCACCCCCCTGCTCCGGAGTATGACGCAGGTGACGGGCTGTTGGTCGATTCACCCGGCAGCCGCTGCGGTGCCTGTCGTCCTCGTGCTGCTGGTTGTATCCCTG
>JBGSTS010000114.1:0-3109 GCA_041736435.1 Desulfobacterales bacterium
CGCTGCGGCTGCAGCGGAGAACGCTCCGCCGCAAGCAGCCGAAGGGGATGCCCTGGAGATCGCGGGAGCCTATCCCCTGTGGGTGAGCCTGCTGGCGCTGGCGGCCGTTCTGGCGCTGATTCCGCTGACGGTTGCCTACGGGCGGGTGATATCGCCATGGATCATGCCCGGCCTCATGGCCGGGTTTCTGATCTACGGGCTCTGCCGGCGGGTGCGGGTGTACGAGTCCTTCGTCGACGGTGCGCGGGAAGGGTTTCAGGTGGCCGTGAAGATCATCCCCTATCTCGTGGCCATCCTCGTGGCGGTAGGTATGCTGCGCGCCAGCGGCGCGCTGGATGCCATGGTCTCACTGCTGGAGCCATGGACCGCCCGGGCGGGACTGCCGGCGGTGGCGCTGCCCATGGCGTTGATACGGCCCCTTTCCGGGTCGGGGGCCTTTGCGGTCCTGGCCTCGGTGATCAACGACCCCGCCATTGGACCGGACAGCTATGCCGGCTACCTCGTCTCAACGCTGCAGGGGTGCACGGAGACCACCTTCTACGTGCTGGCGGTTTACTTCGGCGCCGTCCAGGTCCGCCGCATCCGCTATGCCCTGGCTGCGGGCCTTGCAGCCGATGCGGCGGGCATCGTTGCGGCGATTGTTGCCTGCAGCTATGTCTATCCATAAACGGCGTCTTTCGGCTCATGCCGGCGTTCTCGCTCTTCGCAATCCTCGACGTAGATTGACTGCGCCTCCGGTTGCGACATCGCTGCGGCCTTGCCTTAACCGAAATCCACCATTTCTGGATGGACATAATTTGATGGTTTGATAGATAGGGTCTCCGGACGATATAAAATATCAGGTTTTTTTCAGTCGGTTTATACCGGGGGGGCGTTTATAATGACAAGAGTCACGGGAGTGGTTGGTTTTTTTTCTGCGTGGGCGGCGGTGCTGCTCATGGCCGCAGTGGTTCCGGCCGCGGGGCTCTTCTCCGCCCCGGGCGGCGGCAAATCCCAGGAACCCACGGAAATCCTGGCCGACCGATTGGTCAACCATGCTGCCGAAAAATATGCCGAGTTCACCGGCTCCGTTCAGGCCACCCAGGGCAATTTTTCAATGACCGCCGATGAATTGCGGGTCTACTACACAGGGGACCTTTTCAACCCCCAGGGCAGCACCGCCGCCCCGACCGAGATCAACCGGATCGTCGCCCGCGGCCGCGTGCACATCGTCAGCGACCAGTACATCGCCGATGCGGACCGCATGGAGTACGACCCCGCCACGGACGTGCTCACCTTGACCGGCGAAAGCGCCAAAGTGACCAGCGGCCGGAATTACATCAGCGGCTCAAAAATCACCCTCAACCGCCGCGACGGAAAGGCCCTCGCGGAAAGCGGCCCCGCCACCCGCGTCAAGGCCTTCCTGCACCAGGACGACAAGGGAAAGGAGGCGGGGACAGACGCCCCGCCGGCGGGAAAACCCAAGTGACACGCGAAGCAGCGTGCGCAGGGCGAGCGGAAGCTCTAATTTCCGGATTCGTAAAAAACCCTTGATCCGGGCGGCTTTGTAAAAAAAGCGCCAAATCCAAAGCGTCCAAAGCGTGCGAATCTCGTGTCACGAGAACTACTTGCAGTACGCCGCAGTGACAACGAGATGAAGCACAACGCAGAAGTTGGACTTTTTAGGAAGTCGTCACAATCTCTGTTTCAACCGCCGCAGCCTGCGCATCCGCTGCGCCCTGAAAATCAGGCTGATCCATTCTTCGAAGAGCGCAACGAGCTGTGCCGGCGTTTTGCGCGAGGGCTCCCGCAGGCGCTGTTCGGCCTCGGCCAGCGCCGCGGCCAGCTCTGCGCGGCCCGGGTTTTTTTGCACCAGGTGCCGGTAGATGTCGACCGCCTCCTGCCAGTGCCCCTGCTCCGTCAGGAGCCTGGCCATGGTCAGGGTATAATGCTGCCGTTCCTGCGCCATCGTGGCTTCCACCTCAGGGCCGGGGGGGGCGACGCGGTTTCACCAGGAGCTCGTCCCGGCCGATCATCCCGAATTCCCGACGGGCAACGCTCTCGATATAGTTCGGGTCGTTCTTCAGCCGGTCGATCTCGACACCCAGGCTGATGTTTTCCCGAATCAGCTCGCGGTTGTGACCGGCAATCCGGTCCCGCTCGCCTTTTAGAAGGTTCAGTTCGGCAAGTCCCCGCTCGCTGAACACCATGAACACCAGCAATGCCGCCAGGACCAGCGTAGAGCCGGCAAGAAGGATGGCTTGCCTTTTGGTCATCGTTCGAATCGGCTTCCTTTCAGCAGGTTGCACACCGCCGCCAGTTCAGGGCTTTTGACGGCCCAGGAGGCGGCAACGTAAACCAGCACTCCGGCTGCGACCAGCACCGCCAGGCCGAACGCCTCGTGAACGTGGCGGACCCAGGGCAGCCGCGACAGCTGCCACACCCCTGCCGCCATGACGACGGTGCATCCCAGAGACCGTCCCAGGCAACCTGCCATCGCACACCAATCCAGGTGTCCCAGTTTTCGGCCCACCGCCGCAAGCAAAACCACCAGGTTGACCATGGCGGCCAGCGAGACGGCCAGGGCCAGGCCTCCCGTGGCCAGCGGCCGCATGAGCACAAGGCCGAAAACCAGGTTGACCGCAATGGAGACCATGGCGGCCCGCAAAGGGGCACGGGCGTCCTGCATCGCAAAAAAAACGGTTGCCGTGATACGCGCCGCCGACACCCCCCACAGGCCTAAAGCATAATACGAAACGGCCTGCGAGGTCAAACGAACGGATTCAGGCCCGAACTCGCCCCGCTGGAACAACAGGGCCACCATCGGTTCCGCCAGCAGCAGCAGTCCGGCCGTTGCGGGCAGCGTGACGAAGCTCACCATCCGCAAGGCATAGGCCAGGGTCGCTGCCAGAGCCGGCTGGTCTCCGAGTGAGGCCTCGCGGGCCAGACTCGGCAGCACGGCGGTCGCTCCCGCGACCGCAACCACCCCCAATGGGAACTCCACCAGGCGCTCCGCGTAGTAGAGGCAGCTGACACTGCCTTCCGGCAGAAACGAGGCGAGCAGGCCGACCATCAGAATGTTGATCTGGTGGACGGCACTTCCCAGGCCGACCGGCACCATCAGCCGGGC
>JBGSTS010000175.1:0-22977 GCA_041736435.1 Desulfobacterales bacterium
GCCGCGCTACTACCAGGAGATCGCCATCAACAGAACCGTTCAAGCGGTTCTTCAGGGACGCCGGCGCATCCTGCTGACAATGGCGACCGGGACGGGGAAAACCGTCGTAGCCTTCCAGATCTGTTGGAAGCTTTGGTCATCACGCTGGAACCGAACCGGGGACTACCGGAGACCCCGAGTCCTGTATCTGGCGGATCGCAATGTGCTGGTCGATGACCCTATGGCCAAGATATACGCTCCCTTCGGCGATGCGCGCTGGAAAATAGAAGGGGGCGTGGCCAACAAGAGCCGGGAAATGTACTTCGCGATCTACCAAGCCATCGCCCGAGACGAACGCAGACCCGGACTTTACCGCGAATATTCGCCGGATTTTTTTGATTTGATCATCGTGGACGAGTGCCACCGCGGAAGCGCCAAGGACGACAGCAACTGGCGGGCCATCCTTGAGTATTTCGAACCTGCATTCCAGGTGGGGATGACGGCAACCCCCCGGCGACAGGACAACGCCGATACGTACCGTTACTTTGGAGACCCCATTTACCAATACAGCCTTCGCCAGGGGATCGACGACGGGTTCCTGGCCCCCTATCGGGTTCACCGCGTCATCACCACTTGGGACGCGGCGGGTTGGCGTCCGAGCCAGGGAGACCTTGACCGCTATGGCCGGGAAATCCCGGACGAGGAATACCGCACCAACGATTTCGAGCGCATCGTATCTTTGAAGGCCAGGACCGAGGCCGTCGCCAGGCATTTGACAGAATTTCTGAACAAGACCGGGCGGTTCGACAAGACAATCGTCTTTTGTGTCGATCAGGAGCACGCCGACGAGATGCGCCGCGCGCTGAACAACCTGAACGCCGACCTGGCCCGCCGACACTCCGATTATGTGTGCCGCGTCACGTCCGACGAAGGCGGCATCGGCCGAGGCCATCTGAGCAACTTCCAGGATGTCGAACGCCGAACACCCGTTATTTTGACCACGTCGCAGATGCTGACCACGGGCATAGACGCGCCGACGGTGCAGAACGTCGTGCTTGTCCGGGTCATCAACTCGATGACCGATTTCAAACAGATCATTGGGCGAGGAACCCGTGTCCGGGACGATTACGGCAAGTTCTTTTTCAGCATCCTTGATTACACCGGGGCGGCAACCCGCATGTTCGCCGACCCGGACTTTGACGGGGACCCGTCCATCGAGACGGAGCAGCACATCGACGAGGAAGGTCGGCCGACGGATTCGGAAACGGCCGTGACGCCCGAGGAAGAACCCGAGGCGGGCGACGAGGTGATCGTCGATCCGCTGCCCCCGGATGACGGCGCTCCCGCCGAGAGGCGCAAATTTTACTTCGACGGCGGCCAGGTCGCGATTGCCGCCCACCTCGTCTATGAGCTCGACGCCGACGGCAATCAGCTCAGGGTTGTCGGCTTTATAGACTATACCGCGGAAAAGGTGCGGACCCTTTATCGGAACGCGGCCGAACTTCGTAACGATTGGGCCGACCCCGATCATCGAAAAGAGATTATCGACAAATTGGGCGAACGGGGCATCGATTTCGACGCGTTGGCATCCCTGGCGGATCAACCCGATGCCGACCCCCTCGACCTCCTGTGTCATATCGCCTTTAACGCGCCGCTGCGGACACGGCGCGAGCGCGCCCAGCGCCTGCGCTCCGAGAAAAAGAATTTCTTCGATCAATATGGCACCGAGGCGCGGGAGATTCTCTGTGAACTTCTCGACAAGTATACCGAGCATGGCACCGCTCAATTCGTCATCCCCGAAGTGCTGGAGGTCCCGCCCATCAGCAAACGCGGCAATGTGATCCAGATCGCCCGTTATTTCGGCGGAGAAGACCGGCTGGTCAAAGCGATTCGAGAACTGCAAACGCTGCTCTACGCGGCTTAAGGGAAGATGATGGCCAAACGAACCAAGAAAGCGAACCCACCCAAAACCACGGCCGAGCGTCTGGGCAGCGTCATCAAGTCCTGCCGGCAGATCATGCGCAAAGACAAGGGCCTGTCCGGCGACCTGGACCGGTTGCCGCTCCTGACGTGGGTCATGTTTCTCAAGTTTCTCGATGACCTGGAGCAGATCGAAGCGTCGCGCGCCAAGATGAGGGGAACGAAATACCGCCCGACCATCGAACCGCCTTACCGCTGGCGGGACTGGGCCGCTCAAGACAACGGCGTTACCGGTCCGGAGCTGATCGCCTTCATCAACCAGGAAGAGGCCGTCCGGCCCGACGGAACGAAAGGGCCGGGACTGTTCGCCTACCTGAGCGGCCTGCACAACGGCCCGACGAGTCGCAAGCGTGTCATCGCCAGCGTCTTTAGCCGACTGACCAACCGAATCCAGTCCGGCTACATCCTGCGCGACGTGATAAACTCGGTCGATGCGATCCATTTCGAGGCTCAGGACGAACTCTTCACCCTCGGTCATCTCTATGAATCCATGCTGCGGGAGATGCGTGACGCGGCCGGCGATTCGGGCGAGTTCTACACCCCGCGTCCGGTGGTGCGCTTCATGGTCGAGGCCCTCGACCCGCGCCTCGGCGAGACGATCCTCGACCCGGCCTGCGGCACCGGCGGCTTCCTGGTGGAGTCCTTCAACCATTTGGGTAAACAGGTCAAGACCGTGGAGGACAGGCGGGTGCTTCAGGAGCAATCCATATTCGGCGGCGAGGCCAAACCGCTTCCCTACCTCCTCTGCCAGATGAACCTGCTCCTGCACGGTCTCGAAGCCCCTCAGATCGATCCGGAGAACAGCCTGCGTTTCCCGCTCAACGAGATCGGCGACCGCGACCGGGTGGACGTGATTCTCACCAATCCGCCCTTCGGCGGCGAGGAGGAGCGCGGCATTCTGAACAACTTTCCCGAGGCCAAACAGACCACGGAAACCGCCCTGCTGTTTCTCCAAATGATCATGCGCAAGCTCAAGCGCGGGCCCAAGCCCGGCCGCGCGGCCGTGGTCGTGCCCAACGGCACCCTGTTCGGCGACGGGGTCTGCGGCCGGATCAAGGAGGAGTTGCTCACGACCTTCAATCTCCATACGGTGGTGCGCCTGCCCCAGGGCGTATTCGAGCCCTACACCGCCATTCCGACGAACCTGTTATTTTTCGACCGCTCCGGCCCCACCGATATCATCTGGTACTATGAACTGCCCCTGCCCGAGGGGCGCAAGAAATACACCAAGACAAGCCCGCTGCAATACGAGGAGTTGGCCGACCTGCTCAAATGGTTCCGCGCCGAGCGCCGCCGCGAAACCGAGCACGCCTGGAAGGTCAAGGCGCGGGACGTATTGGCCGGCGGCGGCAACCTCGACATCAAGAACCCGCGCGGTGCGGAAGCCCTCGAACACCTGCCGCCCGAACAGCTTGCCGAGAGCATTGCCGAAAAAAGCCGCCGGGTCGGCGAGATCATGGAGGAAATCAAGGTCATCCTCGCGGAACCGGCCGCCTTGGGGGGGAAGGGGCGATGAATTCGAACGGCTGGCCGAGGGTTCCTTTGGGAAACATTGTCTCCCATCGGAAGGAGTTCATCCAGATCTGTGAGACCGAGCAGTACAAGCGTTGCCGTGTGCAACTCGCTGCGAGGGGGATAGTTTTACGCGACCAAATCATGGGGTGCGACATTAAAACGAAGAAGCAGCAAGTTTGCCATTCCGGTGAGTTGTTGGTCGCAGAGATCGATGCAAAGGTCGGAGGTTTTGGGATTGTTTCTGAATCACTTGAAGGGGCAATTGTTAGCAGTCACTATTTTCTATACACCATCAACAATGATCGGATTAACAAGAGCTTTCTTGCTTATTATATCAAGACACCAGCCTTTCAAGAGCAGATCAATGCTCAAGGATCAACGAACTATTCTGCAATTCGATCACATCAAGTTCTCGAATATGAAATCCCCCTGCCGGACCGCAAGGAGCAGGACCGGATCGTGGCTAAACTGGACGCCCTGTCCGTCCGCATCGACGAGGCCCGCGAATGTAGCCGCCAGATCGAGCAAGAAGCCACCGCTCTGTGTCGCTCGGTGGTTCATTCCGCAGGGGCATTCGAAGAAGTGGAGCTTTCACGTCTCCTCAGGCTCAGGCCGTCGGATGTCGAGGTTGAGCCGCATCTTACCTACGAATTTGCAGGAGTCTACAGCTTCGGACGAGGGGTATTCAAAGGCCCTGTTAAGACGGGCATGGAGTTTTCCTATCCGAGGCTTACAAGATTGCGAGAAGGCAATTTCGTTTATCCCAAGCTGATGGCGTGGGAGGGTGCCTTGGGTGTGGTCCCGCCCAATTGTGACGGCCTTGTCGTCTCCACCGAGTTTCCGGTTTTCGAAATAAACACGGAATTAGTGCTGCCCGAAGTCCTTGATATCTACTTCCGCTCGCCGGACATTTGGCCATTGTTGTCCGGAACAAGCACGGGCACAAACGTTCGCCGCCGGAGACTGAAACCAATCGATTTCTTGAAGTTCCGCATGCCGCTTCCTTCGCGGACGGTCCAGTTCCAACTCCGGGAAATCGTTAAACGAACTACAGCCATGCATGAGAACGTTGCAACCATGATCACCCAACTCGACGCCCTGCTTCCTTCGATTCTGGACAAGGCGTTCAAGGGGGAGCTTTAGCCAGGTATGCCCAAAACAGAGAACCAAACGCCCAGGCGCCCGAAACAGCGCAAGTCGGTTTCAGCCCTGACGAGCAAGAAGCTCTATCAGGAAGCCGACAATCGCTGCCCGTTCTGCGGCGTCGCGGATGTGGCCGTGCTGGAGATTCATCATATCGACGGAGACCCCTCGAACAACAAGATCGAAAACCTGATCGTCGTGTGCGGGAACTGCCACTCCAAGATCACGCGCGGGGAGATTTCACCGGCGGATGTCCATGCCAAGAAGATGGAGCTGTTCTGGACCCACAGGACATCCCCCCGGCGGGCTGAAAAGAGCCCCAGGCAGTCGGTGAGCGTGAACGCCGCGAGCGTCAGTGGCAGCATTATCGCCAACACCGTGACCTTCGGCCGCAAACGGTCGCCCCGGATGCAATACCCGGTGGAGTCCATCGGCGCGGACACCATCAAGAAGGGGTACATCGACTATCTGATCAAGCGTTACTTCGATTATCGTCAGGCCGACGCCAGCTACGGCAGCGTCCGTCCCTTCAACCACGCCGAAATTCATACCACCATTCAGCGCAGGTTTAAGGCGAAGACGTTCTTTATCCATGTTTCGCGCTTTGAGGAACTTTGCGACTTCATCAAGGGCCGGGTGGACCAGACTATTCAAGGCAAGCACAACCGCTCGTGCGAAATTCCGAACTATGACGCATTTGAAAGCTACGCGGCGGAGCAGCTGCGGCATGGCCAATGAGCGTCACCCACAAAGCTAACTGTCCGCGACGCATGATCGCCCGGCGGGGCAAGAAAAAAATCAACTTTTCCGACCTCATTGAACGCCATCAAACGTAACTTGTTCGATGCCAACCGCCAATTTGAAATCGGAAACCCCTGTTTCGGAAGCAATCCGATGCCAGGGTTCTGACCGTTTTATGGGTAATACCCAAATCCGGCGCAGGACGGCGCTATCCCTGCCAAAAGGCGCGCGCGTGCTCCGCCGTTAACTCCGGGGCTGTAAATGTGGCCATATCGCCGAGCATTACTTCAAAGCCGGTAAAATCGCTTCGCACCCAAGGCGCATAGTTGCTGCGAACTGTCAGAATCACGCGCAGCTCGATGTCTTCACTGCCGTCTTCAAAGAAAAGCAAACCTAAATTATACCCGTTGCGGCCCATGCTGCGGTAATACCTCTGGCAACATTGTACTCCCTGCGCCAAGGACTCCCAATGGTGCTCGGTGGTTTGGCGCAGCGAGGTGACGCCGGGCAAAATGCCCCAGATTTCAAAAAAGCCTTCGGGCGCAAAGGCGGCCAGCCATTGCAAAGGGCCGGTGGCGCCGATATGGCGTCGACCGGCAGTTGTTTCCAGGGCCAAGTAGTCGCTGAACAGGCGCGTGCCGGATTGACGGCGGTGCTCGGCTGCGCGGGATTGTAAAAAACGATGATAATTGGCCGGCGTTCGGTCGGACTGCACCTGTAAATGGGGGTGCAGCAACGATCCTCCGGCCGAGGGCAGGTGGTTCTGAGTGATGGCCATGTACACGGCTGCCGGATCGTATTCCAGGACCCGCAGCAGATAATCCCTGCAGTTCAGAAAGCTATCGATGTAGGATTGCAATCCCGCCGTTCCGATTTCAACGAAGTGCCGGTCGTCGAACAGGCTGACTGCGGAATACCGACCGTAAGGGAACAGGTTTGGGAAGAGTGTGGAGGAGCCCCGGATCATGCGCCCTTGGGGACAAAGTTCCGGTGCGAGTTTGGGAGCGTGAGTGGCGACTTGCGCCTTGCAAAAGGGGCATGTATCTTTCTTTTCGGCGAATGGCGGCGGCTCGGGCAAGGATTCCGCGCCGGGCTCGCGCTCCGCTCCGCGGCTGTAGGTGATCCTACAGGTGCGACCCGTGATCGGGTTGGTGCGGATCTCTATGGGGCGACCGGCCGTTTCGCCGTTGGGCAATACGATACGGGAATGGAAGGTTTCCTGCTTAAAGTGCAACACGGGCATGGTCCTTTCAGGGCGCCCCCGAAATTATCTATTTAGGGTTGATTGTTGGCGGCGGGGATCACCCAATTATCCAAAAAAGCATCCAGTACCTGGGTGGGACCAAAAGGCATGTGGCCGTAACGAATGGATAGCTGTTCTCTGGCTGCTGCTTTCGGCGAGGCATCAATCACTATTTTCCAAATCGCGGCGGCCAGGCCTGACCGGTCTGCGCCCCCCTGACAGTGGATCAGGACAGGGTACGGGGCACTCTTGAAAAACTCCAGCAGTTCTTCGATATCAAGAAATGAAGGTGCCTTTTCGGAGCTCAGATCAATATCGTAATGCCTGACGTCCAACCTTCGACAAGTTGTGGTTTCAGTGTCATACCATGGTTTGCCGACATTTTTACCCCTGAGATTGATGACTGAGCGTATGTTGAACTTGTGTATATAATATTCCAGGTTTTCCTGATCCAGTTGTGCCGACCGGTAAGCCTCACCAGGAGTGATCGGATGAAAGTTACCCTGCTCTTCAAGGTACCAGAAGTGTCCCCCGATAATAATCCCGAGCAAGCAGATCAATACCGCGACAGTCTTTATAACTCTTTTTTGACGATGGTTCATAGTTGTTCCTAATGTATCGCTTTATTAAGGATGTTCAGGCCCATATACCACAGAGGAACACCACCGGCAACCGGCAACAGTCATCCGGCATCGGCTTGATCCAACCCGGTTTGCGTCTTGTTCAAACAGGCGCGCTGAATCCAGTGCGCAGCAGCGAGTCCCTGCTGATCATACCCTTGAACCGACCTTCGGTATCGATCACTGGCAAACGCTTAAGTCCTTTGTCGATCATCAGGGCGATAGCCTCCTCGATGAGCATCTCTTCTTTCACGGTGATCAATTCGGTGGTCATGACCGCGCCGGCGGTGGTTTCGACCAGGCACTTTTGCAGGTCTCCCGTCCGACAGGCTTCCTGTTCGAAAGTGTGTTTGACTTTGGCCAGGAGGTGCCACACACCCTCTTGCTCCGGCTTGAAATATCTCAGCAAATCGCGATCCGAGATCAGCCCCAACAGTTTTTCATCATCATCGACCACTGCCACCCGTTGAATATCGTTGACATCGATGAGTCGGATCACTTCGTTGAGGGGCGTTTCCGGCAAAACCCTGTGAACATCCCGGCGTAAAATGTCTTCCACGCGTTTCAAATGCGCCACTTCGATTTTTTGCGCCTTGAAGGCGTTCCAATCGGGCGATTCGCGCATGACCGTGCGGAATATGTCCAATCTCGACAGCATGCCGGTCAGATGTCCTTTTTCATTCACGACCGGCAGACGCTTGACATCCCTTTCCAGCATCCACGCCACCGCTTCTGTCAGCGGCCGTTCCGCCGCGATCATGACCGGCGGCGATGTCATGACTTCATCGACCCGCAGGGAGGGGAGTTGATTCAACAGCGCGTCACGGCGTCCCTGATTGGACTCCGCCAGCAGCCCCAATCGCAGCGGCAGGCCGCCCTTTCGGATCAGATCCCCTTGGGTGATCACACCGATGGGCCGGTTGTCCGGGTCCACCACCGGCAGCCCGGTGAAGACCGAGGAGAGCAGCAGCCGGGCCGCATCGCTGAGCAAAGTGTCCGCCGCAACCTTTCGGGGGTTGTGGGTCATGACATCGCGAACCAGAAGCTGCCTTGGAAAAAAGGCATTGCGCGTCCGATGGGTGAGGACGTTGAGATCATGCAGGGCGACGATGCCGTCCGTGACCAGTCCGTTCAAGCCATCCAGCACCCGTTCTGTTTCAGCTGCCGGAACGACGATATAAATTCGAATCGGCATGTTGAAGGAGAGGATTTCGATGCGCCCGGTCGACAATTCTCCGCTTTCGTAACAGCCGGCAACCCCTCTGGTCACGATGCAACGGGCCGCTATCTTCAACTCCTTGAGGTACTGCATGATCGTATCGGCCACCGGTTTTTTGCGATAACGCGCTTCCTCGCTGGTGAAAATTTCAATCGCTTTGTAACTCAACATGGTTTACTCCTCTATTTCAAGCCGCCCAACCACATTCCGGCAAAGGTCAGCGCAAGGCCGCCCAGGTTATTGACCAGGATATTCACCAAGGGCTGAAGCGTCAGCCCGGCACGGCCGGCGTTGACGGTTTCCAGGGAAAAGGAGGAAAAGGTCGTCAAGGCTCCCAGAAATCCGGTAATCAGCAGCAGGCGAACGTCCGGCGTCAGCAGGCGAACGCGGTCGGCCAGGGCAAAGATCAGGCCGATTAAAAAGCAGCCGGTCAGATTGACTGTCAAGGTGCCCCAGGGGAATTGGGTCCCCCAGGCTTTGGCCGTCAACAAGCCGATGCTGTAACGGCTTACCGCGCCCAGGCTACCGCCCAGCATGACTATGCCCGGCTTTTTAAAGCTCGTAAGACATGCGCCGAAGATTCCAGGTAGCATTTGCATACCGTCCCACACGATGGATTTCAGCTGAGCCAATTCGTGAACCCACTCTTTCATTAAAAATCTCTTTCGACTCGATTAGATATTCAACTTTAAATTGAACCCTTGATCACGGTCAACAACGCACCACAATCACCGTGCAATGCGCATAGCTCAAAACCCTTTTGGCCACCGAGCCGAGCAACCATTTTTGAAGCAGACCCTCGCCGCGGTGCCCCATGACGATGACATCCGCCTTGATTTCGTCCGCCATGTGCACGATCTGCTCGGCGGGATGTCCCACGCGCACCTCTAACGAAGCGGAAATACCCGCAGCCGTGGCACGCGTTTTCATTTGCTCGAAATGGGATCTGAAGTATTCCGTGGCATGTTCCAGTACGGCTTGGATCTCGACATTGACCGGCGGCTCGGTAGGCCGGGCCACGGAAAGCACGGCCAACGGGGCCGAATACTTGCCGGCCAGATCCAGGGCGTAATCGAAGGCTTTCTGGGATTGACTTGAACCGTCATACGCGACCAGGATTTTAGCGATCATAAGAAGCTGCTCCTTTCTCGATGGGTGTGGCGGCGGCCGCGGGTTGCACTTCCGGTTCTTCCAAGGGGGCACTCCGCAGCAAGTGGCGGGGCAAAAAGAAAGCGTTGGCGATGAGCGTTGGAATGACGGCGCTGCCCACCACGGCGGCAATTAAAAAAGAGTACTGCGAGGTGTCGATGATGTTGTGCGACAAGCCGAAGAGCGCTGAAATGCTGCCGAAGGTCAGCCCGGTGGACATCAGAAGGGTGGTGTACATGCCTTCCTTGCCGGGGCTTTTATAAAACTTGGTCACAGGGTAAACCGCCACCATTTTGGTGGCCATTTTGGTCAGCAACAGGATGAGGAAAATACCAAAGCCAGCCATTAGGGCCGGTACCGAGACAAAGGAGCCGGCCCGGATAAAGTAAAATGGGGTCAGCAAACCGAAGGTCACCGTGCGCAAGCGGCGGATCAGCACATGGTCCTTGCCCACCGTTCCAGCCAGCACCATGCCGATGATGTAGGCGGGCAGCACCGCCTCGCTCTCCGCCCAACTGGCCAAGGCGCCCATGCCGAAAAGGCACAACAGCAGGAATTTGGTTTCCAGTTCGGACGGCCGGTTGCCGTATTTTTTGAAGAAACGCGGTGTCAGATAAGGCAGCAGGAAAAAGACCACCACGCTGGCCCCCGCAAAGATCAGTGTTCTGGTGGTAAAGGGCGCGAAAATCAACCCCAGGGCCAGCACCGTGCCCAGATCGTTGATGAAGCAACCGGCCAGCACGGTCTTGCCGAAGGTGGTTGTGTTCAGACCGGTCTCCAGCATGACGGCATAGACCACGGCCACCGAGGTGGTGGAAAGGGCCACCCCCGCGATCCAGCTAGCCCGGCTGTCCCAGCCCAGCCAGTAATGGGCCACGGCCGCGCACCCCAGAAAGGGCGCCACGAAACCGGCGATGCCCAGGGCCGTGGCCTCCTTCCACTTTTGCCTGAAAACTTCCGGGTCCAGCTCCGCGCCGGCCAGGAAGGTGAGGATGATCGCACCAGTGCCGGCCAGAAACTTGATCCAGGGTTCGTGCACGCCCAACACGGTGCTGCTGACCACCGCGCCGATGACCAGCTGGGCCACGGTGCCCACAACAATTTCCGATAGAGCCGTGGCCACTCGCAGCCAGATCGAGATCAAGGTGGCGATCAAGGCCAAACCCACCCATAGCGTGGCCAGAAACCAAGTTTCGGTCATGGAAATCTCCTTGCCCATGCGTCCGTTTGGATGAACTTCTTTGGGCATACATCAGGTTGCAAGCCCGATCCGTTTACGGAGGAAAAATATGCTCCTGCGATACGCGTCATGATTTCGGTGCGTAGGGACAATAGTAGCACGCGGCCATCGCGTCAGTAATGAGTATCGCATAGAATCCGGCCGGCCCAAACCACCCATCCGGGCCGGCCGCGCGCCATTCGGATCAGCGCGTTACGATCAGTATCCTTCAAGGCGAAAGGCAGGGGGGCGGCATCCAGGGTCTCGTCCAGGATGCGATGCAGACAGCGACTCTGCAGCGGCGGGACCTCGACTTCCAAGTAAGCCAGATGCATGGCGCGCAACCGGCCATGATCGCGGGCGACCTCGGCATCGGCCGCGAGGAGCACACCCAGTCCGGTCCCCCGCATGGCGCGCAGATACCCTTTGAATTGTGTGCCCACATCGCCTATATGATCAAGCAGCAACGTACCCGGCCGAGCCTCGACGGCATAGACCAGATCGCTGCGCAGCTGACGCTGGGTGCGTCCCTGGCGCCGCACCGCCGGGTAGACGGCCAGCAGCGCTTCGGTGATATTGCCCAGGGACCGGACGCTGGGGCAAAAACCGCAAGGCCGGTGCTGCTTTGTCATGCAGCGGGCTAATACCTCCAATATAGCGCTCTTGCCGCTGCCCATGGGGCCGTACAGTAGAACGGTGCGGCCAGCCAGCAAGGGCTCTGCCAGCTGCCTCACCAGGCTTCCTCTGCCGTACAGACGCGCCATCCCATCACCTGAGCGGGTTGCCGAAGACCGCCGCCGGCCCGAGCTCGGCTTCGATCTCAAGCAGCCGGTTGTACTTGGCAATGCGTTCGCTGCGGCAGGCTGAGCCGGTCTTGATTTGCCCGCCGCCCATGGCCACGGCGAAATCGGCCATGAAGGTGTCCTCGGTTTCACCTGAGCGGTGGGAGATGACATAACCCCAACCGGCCTTGCGGCACAGGTCGATAGCTTGAACGGTTTCGGTCACCGTGCCGATCTGGTTGAGCTTGATCAGTACGGAATTTGAGCACTTCTCCCGGATACCGCGCTCGATGAACTTGGTGTTGGTAACGTAGATGTCGTCTCCCACGATCTGAATCCGGCCGCCCAGGGCGGCGGTGTGTGCCTGGAAACCCTCCCAGTCGTTTTCGGCCAGACCGTCCTCGATGGAGACGATGGGGTACTTGGTGACCCACTGGGCATAGAGTTCGGTCATGGCATCGCTGGTTTTAGCGCCCTGGCCGGACTTGGCCAGATTGTAACAGCCGTCTTCATAAAAGGAACTGGCCGCCGGGTCCAGGGCGATGGCCACATCCCGTCCGGGTTCGTAGCCGGCAGCCGCGATGGCCTCGACAATCAGCTCGCAGGCTTCCTCGTTGCTTTTCAGGTTGGGTGCGAACCCGCCTTCGTCGCCCACGGCGGTGGCATAACCTTTCGCGGAGAGTATTTTTTTCAACGCATGAAAGGTTTCCGCTCCGTAGCGCAAGGCCTCGGCAAACGTGGGGGCACCCAACGGCATGACCATGAACTCCTGGAAATCGACGCTGTTGTCAGCATGCTTGCCGCCGTTTAAGATGTTCATCATGGGCACCGGCAGGCGCACGGCCCCCGGCCCGCCAAGATAGGCGTATAACGGTAGCTGCGCGGCGGTTGCCGACGCGCGCGCCACGGCCATGGATACACCCAAGATAGCATTGGCGCCCAGTTCGCTTTTGTTCGGTGTTCCGTCCAGATCGATCATCAATTGGTCGATCACTACCTGACGGGATGGGTCTATCCCGACGAGCTTAGGCGCGATATGTTCGTTCACGTTTTGGACCGCCTTCAGAACACCCTTGCCGTTATAGCGCTTCCGGTCGCCATCGCGCAGCTCGACCGCCTCGTTTTCACCGGTCGAAGCGCCCGAGGGCACCGAGGCGGATGCCCGCATGCCGTTGTCCAAATGGCAAAACACCCGAACAGTTGGATTGCCCCGCGAGTCGAGGATCTCCAGGGCGGAGATTTTCGTTATTTTGGATGTCATAATGTACCCTCCCTGGCCAACCTTTGGGAGCTTGTCGCGGTGTCCTCCCTATCTTCCGCTTCCATCTGCGCCTGGTATTTTCTGGCCCAGATATCGGGAATGGTCTCCTCGACTTCCAGGATGGACTCCCAGCGGATCTGAAAATCCGCAAAGATCTTTTTCAACACCGCTTCATTTGGCGCCAGCCACAGGCAAAACCTCACCTTCTCATCCACATTGAAGTAAGTCCGCAGCCAGGTAGCCGGTTCAAGATCCACCATCTTGGACCAGTTCTCTTCGACTTTATCCCAGCTGACATCCGGGTCCCTGTGGACCACCATGAAATTTTTCATCTTCTTCATGTCGCACCCCCTTTTTTAGGCCCCTCTGTTATCGTTTTGGGTCACGCAGGCCGCCCATCCACAGGGTGCCCGCCAGACCCACGACCACTGCATAACCGAATCCCCATTTTGCCCCGAAGGCCGTCCATAGCAGACCGACCGCTATGCTGGAGACCATGTCCCCGACGCCGTTGACCACCCCCAGCACGCCGAAGGCGGTTCCGGCCGTCGACTCGTCGATGTAATCGCGCACCGCGGCGCCTTCGATGGTGTCTTCCCAGGCGATAAAAACGCCCGCCAGGCCGAAGAAAAACGCCAACCATCCAATGGAGGCTGGCGCGAAGGCAAATCCCAGGAAAGTGATCACCGCGATGCCGTAACCGACGGCCAGGTAGCGACTGCGCGCAAACCGGTCGCTCAAGGCGCCGATGGGATACGATGCGGCCGTGTAAATCACATTGCGCAAAAGATACAGCAGCGCGGCGGTGCGTGACGCCTCGATGATGCCCAAAGGCCCTTCCAGAAGATTCGTCGCGCGCAGGATCATCAGGGTTGGCGCAAAATCGGCCAAGCCGAAAATGCCCACACCCACGAGAAACGCGCGATAGTCTTTTGGCATGGCGCGCAGCGTGGTCCAGAATTGAAGGGCGTGGTTGGCCGGCCGGCGCTTTTCCTTGACTAAAAACACAATGGAGGCCACCGAGAGCAATCCGGGAATCAGGGTCAGCAGAAAAATAACGCGGAATTCTGGACCGGGCGCGTGGGCGAAGTTCGGGAAAAGGTTTGCAAACGGCTTAAGCATGCCCGGATGATCGGCCGCCAATCCCAACAACCAGAAGGCCAGCAGTGGCCCTACCACAGCGCCGACCGTATCTCCGGCGCGATGGAATCCAAAGGCTTTGCCGCGAAAGCGCTGGTCCACCGAATCGGCTAGCATGGCATCGCGCAGCGGGCCGCGGATGCCGCGGCCGAACCAGCCCAGCACCCGACCGATTAAAATCAGCGGCCAGGCCAGGGCAAAGGCGAAAATGGCCTTGGCCACGGCGGTCAACGCATAGCCGGCCACGGTCCAGGCTTTGCGGTGGCCGATCTTGTCACTGTGAAATCCAGCGCCGAGCTTGACAAAACTGGAGAGCGCATCGGCAATGCCCTCGATCACGCCCAGGGAGGCAGCGCCGGCGCCGATGGTGCGCATGAACTGCGGCAGCACCGCCGTGGCCATTTCATGGCAGATGTCTCCTAACATGCTGGTCAATCCGAAGGCAAAAACGTTGCGATTGAGCCACCCGCCCAGTCCGTTGCTGTGGTTGGACTGCGCCTTGTCGGGCGCAAAGGGCGCTGCTTCCTTGATCGTTGAATCCATGCGGTGTTCCTTTTTGTCTCCTCTAAAAGTAAAAGTTGTTAAATCCGCAACGTCGCTTTGAGCCGCAGCGGATTGAGCAGCAAGTCCAAAGCCGTCAGGATGTCAGTGCAGACAACCTTGGCGGCGCCGATCAACTCGGCACAGCAGCCTTCGGGGCCGATAACTGCGATACCCAGGGCTGCCCCATGGATCATGCCGACATCGTTACGGCCGTTACCGACGGCGGCGGTTTCGAAACCGTTTAAGCTGGCCAGAAAATTGACTTTATCTTGGCCGGTTTGAATGCGCCGCAGTTCGACCGGCAATTCTTCAAGTTGTTTAGCTGCGCTTCCGAAGGTGTCAGCCGTCAGCACCGTGATACGCAATTTCTGAGCAAGTGCCTCCAGACGCTGGGAAACACCCGCAATCAGCACTCCATCGCGCGACAAGGTCCCCGTAAAATCCAGGAGCAATTGGGTCAACACCAGTGGCTCGCTTCCAGGCACCTCCACTTGAATGCCCGTTTGTTCTTCATCCATTACCGTCGTTCCTTTCGCGTTTTGGCAGGTGGTGGCCTAAATTTGTCCAGCAGCCCGGACATCAAAATCTCATGAACCGGCCATCGACTGCATACGATCAGGCGCTTTCGACTTATTCGCCGGCGATAAGCTGGGCTGCAAAATAGCCAGATCGACTTTGACGGCTTCCAATGCCGCAATGCGATCGGCCATGCGGTTTACTTCGGCTTCGATGCTCCCATCGTCGGCCTGTCGCCGGGCATGGGCGGCCTGCATGGCTCCCTCGGTGGCGGCCACGGTTTCATCCAGACGTTCGCGGGTCCTACGGGCAAAGCCCGCAAAAGATAGGTTCAAATTCTGGAGCATGGACCAGCGGATATTTTCCATGTTGCGCCGGACCAGCCCATCCAGACGTTGGTCCATGGACTGCAAAACGGGCAGCGGATCGGTGTTCCACGTGCTCAACACCCAATAGGGCCTTCGTTTGATCGAAAGGACCTCCTCTGGCGAAAGGGGCTTGTAAGGCACCCGAAACATGTCCGCGGCGGTTCGCCGCAGCGTTTCCACGAGCTGGGAAAGGCGCTGTTCATGCGGTGTCAGGCACTCCAGCAAGCGCTCTTTGACGCGTTCATTGAGCGCTTCTCGCTGCTCCTCGAAAAAGTCTGGAATTGCATCCGCCCAGGCCTGCTGGATGCCGGATTTTGAAGATTGGCCGTAGCTTCGCGAAACAGGGCCGCGATGCATGATCTCCTTCAAAAATTGTTCGGCCTCCCGGGCCAGGTCGCGGGCCTGTTCTTCCACAAAGGCTGTAACACGCTTTTTATCGCCTTCCAGAATATCCTGTATCAGCCGGCGCTCGTTTTCAGCCTTTTTCAGGCTTTCCTGGAAAACGCCGATTTTTTCTTCAAGTTCCTGCTGGGGCAGTTTGAGGGCCTGCAAGGCGATACCAGCCTCCATCAGGGCGGCATCGATAAACTCCAGCGCCCTTCGGCAGACAGCATCCGTCAAGGCGTTAAACTTTTCCCTTGCAAGATAATCCACCAGAAAGGATTCCAGCCGCGCCATGCCGCTTTCGGACCATCCCCCATCATCGGCGGCCGTCCTTGCTTCGAGCCCCTTGCGGGCCGATACGCAAAAGACCGGATGGTCGTGATTCCAGCCAAGTTCCTCGGACAATATGCGCTTGTAAAAAGCAAGCGCCTCTTCAAGTTCGCCGTCATTTAAGTAGTCGATTTTGTTTAAAACAAAAAACAAGCGCGGCACCTTTTCGTTCACCTGCCGCAAGAACGCGAGCTCCACTTCGGTTATGGGCGGGTCGGCCGAAACCAAAAACAAGGCCGCGTCGCATTGCTCCAGAAAATTGAGGGTGGCGGAGGTGTTATGACGATAGGTGGAGCCGATACCGGGTGTGTCGATCAATACCACGCCGCCGGTTAGAATGGGAGCCGGCAGGTCCACTTGAACTTCAGCGACACCCAGCTTGTTTTTGGGGTTGCCCTTTTCGGTGACACAGCCGGCCAGGAAGGCGTTTCTCTCGGCGGTCGAGGCACCGGTGAATTCATCAGCCGTGCGGCCGTCTTTATATTGGATTACGATTTTCGCTGCTCCACCATATTGAAGGAAGGTCGGCGCCGCGGTTAATGGAACCACCCCTACGGGCAAAATCGGTTCGCCCGTCAGAGCGTTAAGCAGGGTGCTCTTGCCACGCTTGAATTGGCCGAGGACCGCCAAGTGAAATCGTCCCTCTGAATAGCGGAATGCCAACTCGTTCAGTTTTTGGCTATAATGAAGGAATTGCGGGCTGAGGCCCGAAATAATGCCGGCTGTTTTACCGAGTAAATCAGAAAGCTGCGGAGTTTGGTGGAAAAATGGCGTAAGTGCTGTTTGCGTCATTGATACCTCTCAGTTGTTGTTTAAGCATTCATCCGAAATGCTCGAACCCAGAGAGGCCGCTGGCGCGTTAGGTACAAAAAAACCGCCTGCGGGCCTCTCCACCAAAATCCCACCGAACAATACTGTCGGCAGGAGTCATCAGCCCGGCCCGGGCGGTTAATATGGGGGACTCCATCCCCAACAATTATAAAAAAGGATAACACCGTATCTGTCAAAAATCAAGATAAAAACCCAGATAAAAACCCTTTGAAACTATATGATGCGCAGCCACTGCCGAACTGCGAAAAGTCAATTTTAGCAACGAGTTGGGTAGCACAATCAATAAAAAAGGAAAAAATAGGGCGGTCAATGCCGCGCAGCAAGGGGTACGAGTATGCTTTGGGCGAGCTGAGCGGCTGCCCTTTGAAAAGCTGGCATTCGACACTGTCCTCATGGCGCTGACGTTGTGTTTTTCTCGAAAACCCAGAAAAGCACTTCGGGAATCCGTCCGCGATTTATAATGGAAAACGGCCAGTTGATCCTCGGAACCGTTCTATCCGACAAACCTTGGGCAAAAAGCTTATATCAGCGAAAAGGATGAAGGGCAGCCAACCCAACTCGTTGGGGACATGAAGAATGTATGCAGAAACCGTGACAGACTCTCGATTCGACTTGCTGCAGTCCCTTTGATAAAGTAAAATGAAAAAGTAATGTTGCCAGTATTACCGGCCTGCCGGGGGTCACATGCTCTTTGATAGATTATTGATTCACAACGGTTTTCGGTTAACAGCCGGAGAACGAGAACGGTTATGAAAAGGGTTGCACATGGGGAGCCAACATTCCAGGCAGTAAGATTTATTCTTACTGCCTTTTTTATTGGGCTCACACCATGTGGCACGTCTACATCTGCAATCGAAATGAACAGCTCTATACCGGCATCACAACAAATCTGCCGCATCGGAGGCGGCAACATCAAGCAGAGCTGCTCTATTCAGAGGGACATCCCGACAACATACCGCTGCAAATCAATCCCCCCTCCATGGCTATGCGTTGCTGTACTGCAAGGGAATCAGATATAGATATCGCTTGCCGGCCACAACAGGGAGTCCGAGGCCTCGATCACCAAGGGGCCGGAACGGCCCGAACCGTAAACGGTGACCGGCTGCGGCCATTCCGCGGCCCGATCGGCTATCAGAACGCGCTTTTTCAGTCGCAAATGCAAGAAGGGTTTCTGGTCCAAGGCGCCTGTAAAAGGATGCACGCGTCGGACTTGGTCATCTCCATCCCGGAGCACGGCATAGTAATTCACCGCATCCTGCCCGGCTTTTTTTACTCCCCGGGATGTACGCTGGATATAGCTGCTCAAACCATCGCGGAAATGAGAAGGAGGGCGGTCAGCCCATAATCCCGGATTGGAGAATCCCATCGATTTCTGCGGGGGATTTTTGCAGCACCTGTTCCAGCACCAGCCGGTTATGCTCCCCATGGGCGGGGGCGGGCCCGCGGACTGCCACCAGACTGTTCAAGGCTTTGAGCGCCGGCCCGAAGATGGTGATCAAACCGGCACCGGGCTGGTCGATATCCACGAGCAGGTTACGGGCCTTTGTGTGCGGATGCTCGACGGCCTGCTTCACATTGTTGACCACTGCCGCCGGGACGCCGTGGGATTGCAGGATGGTCACCAATTCTCCACCGGTATGCCGCCTGCTCCACTCTTCGATGATCTGTTTGAGGGCCGCCTCATTGGCGTTGCGGGTCATGAAATTGGCGAACCGTTCGTCTTTCGCCAGATCGGGTTTTCCCATGGCGTTGCTCAAGGATTGAAAGGGATGATCGCCGGCACAGATGATCATAACCTGGCCGTCGGACGTGACAAAGGTGTCAAAGGGCGTGACATAGGGGTAGCGGTTTCCCGTGCGCCGGGGGATGGCGCCCGTGACCGTGAAATCCACGAACCGGGCCTCCAGCAATTGAATGGCCACGTCGAACATGGCGACATCGAGATATTCTCCCTGACCTGTTTTTTCCCGGGCGAACAAGGCGGCGCAAATGCCGAACGCCGCGTATATGGCGGTGGAAATATCCACGATCAGGGTACCGGAACGCAGCGGCACATCGTCGGGATAACCCGTCGTACTCATCAACCCGCTGATAGCCTGAATTACCGCGTCATAGGCCGGCTGGGAAGACAAGGGGCCGAATTGTCCATAGCCGGAAATGGAGCACATGATGAGTCCGGGGTTCACCGTTTTCAGGGTTTCATATCCAAGGCCGAGCTTCTCCATGACGCCGGGCCGAAAGTTCTCCACCAGCACATCGGCACGGGCCGTGAGTTCTTTGAAGAGTTCGACACCCCCTTCTTTTTTCAGATCGATGACGACACCTTTCTTGCCGCGGTTCAACGCGACGAAAGAGGCGGATTGGCTGCCTTTGTAAGGCGGGAACAGACGGGCGTCGTCTCCCAACCCCGGTTTTTCGACCTTGATGACCTCGGCTCCCAGGTCGCACAAGAAAAACGTGCACCCCGGACCGGCAACGGTCGTGGTAAAATCGATGATCCGGACACCTTCCAGCATTGATTTCATGTGACACCTTTCGGGTAAAGGGGTTGTGGTTCGGGTCCCGGGGGGCCGGCTTTTCGCGGTTCCGCCCATTGGGTAAACGTTATTCGTAGGACACTTTCTTCACATATCCCAAAGCAAACAATATGCCAGCAATGCAAATGCCCGCAGACACCGAAAAGTCAAAAAAACCCGAACGGCAGCGCTAGAAATTTTTACAGTCTGTCAAAACATCCGGCGCCCCGCTTTTCATTCTTCGGATTGCATGGCATCTGACAATTGTATGAGTGAAAATCACAGTTACCGATAAACCCAAGACTGCCTTTTGTTTGATTAAAATCAATTGCTGCTTATCCGTTGTTAAGAATGAAGACCTGACACCATCTTTTTGCCATCTTTTTGTACTTGACACCCTATCCCATCATAAGATAAACGTTGTTCAATTATTTAGCCAATATATGCCCTAAATTGATTTGAAAATGGGATATTGCAATTTCTATCTGATATCTAATGAACAGGGCTTGATGATATTTTTATACGATTAATTGACCATACATTTTTTAATTTACTTGGAAAAGGGGTGGGGGGGGTATGCGCAGAAATTTTTTTTTCGCTTCTATGGGTAATTTGTCGCGGCTTATTTTCGTTCTTTTTTTCATTATGTTTATTGGAATCGGTTGCAGTGGCAGCGATGAACCGGCCGCTTCTTCCTCTTCCAATGATACTCCCAATGAAGTTGCCGTAAAGAGCGGTCAGTTTATTGACTGCGCGGTTCAAGGTCTGACTTTTCAGACGACGACCCAGTCCGGGACCACAGATGCCACTGGCACCTTTCAATATCAAAAAGGGGAATATGTCAGCTTTCGAGTCGGCAACATTGATCTAGGCCAAGCAAAGGGTGCCGATATCATAACGCCGCTCGATTTAGTCACCGAAGCCAAGGATACCAGCCATCCGAAGGTGATCAATATATGCCGATTTCTGCAGTCGCTTGATGATGACGGCGATCTGGGAAACGGGATAACAATTACGAACGCCGTTAAAAATACATTAAAAGGAAGGCAATTCAATTTTTCCAGCCTGTCAGAATTCGGCAGTCAGCTAAAATTGTTCATTGATACACTGAATGCGGCGCATGTATTTTCAGATGGATTGCACGAGGTTGTTTCGGAGGAAGCCGCCCAAAATCACTTGGAACAGAGTATCCACGGACCAGGACCTTTCGACACAGATAACGACGGGGACGGATACACGGAAAACCAGGGGGACTGCAACGACAATAACTCCTCCATTCATCCCGGCGCAACTGAGATTGGCGGAGACGGTATTGACCAGGATTGTGATGGATTAATTGACGAGGCCGATTCTGTTAACACTTCATCTATTTTTTGGACTGTTTCAAATGACCGTCATATAGCTCACTACCGCATCGATCAAACAGGTAGTTTTTTCAATTGTTTTATAATTGACTGGACTCAAACAAACAGGACCGGATTAGGTACTATAGAGTTTGAACCAAACACCTTGTTCGGTTCTGGATCAATTCTTAATGACAATTATTATTTTGATGACGGAACTTTAATGCCTCCTATCCCTTGGATACTGTCTGACAATGCTGTTGGTTCTCTTGGTTATGATACTGTAATCCTTGTATCAAGCTCAGAAAATACCATGCAATCAACTCTCAATTATAAGTTGTATGACACTGAAAAAAAATTAATAGAGACAGGGACAAGTTCATCAACATGGACAAGATACACCGCTACAAATGATTTAAGTGGAACCTGGAATTTTTTTTATACGGGAAACAATATAGAGGAGGACCTTGGGCATGTGGTCATTTTTCATGAATTTGATAGGGCAAAGTTGTTATTTAAAAATTGCAATACTGATAATACGATTATTGTTACGGTAACGGATAACAAAATTAAATCCTTTCCTGAAGCAGACCCAACTAAATGGGAAGGAACGATAAATGAAGATGGGCATGAAATATCTGGCACAGTCACTCGTACAGCAGGTGAAACAACTGTTAATAATTCCTTGAGACTGGTTAAAATTTCAGATTCAACTGCTTTTGAAACCGCCAGCTCAATGACATTACAGGGTAAAATCTTTGGACAAAATTTTGACTTGGCAGGAGATGCATGCGGAAGAATTGCCATTGAAGGCAGTGATCAATCAATCGGAGTCGCTATACCATATAATCATTTGTGGCTTCGTTTGATTTTCCGATGGGATTATAACAAGCATGTGGATGGTCCGGTCACTCTCGATGTTGTGAACGATAATCTCTTTCCCTATCTGGAAGGATATTTAATCTGGGAAAATAAAAATCCGAACAAAGATAATCCAATAGATGAAGAGTACGATGAAATCAATGCCATCTCCGGATCGTTAACCATCCATTCCTATGATGGAGAAAATCTGAATGCCACCTATGATTTTACCTTTACAGACAACACAAACTTAAAGGGCGAAATGATTGTTTCCGGTTTTTATGTTGATTATATCGAATAGTTGTAAACTTTCTTTATGGCTATAAATGGCAGAGTCTGCTTTGGCTCTGCCATTTTCAATACCATAGAAGTATTGAAGTGTAGTGATTCAGACTTGATCTGACAGTTGCCGATGTTGAAGCCTGTTTTCAAGATGTATGTTGAAGTGTTAAAGGACACAGGAAGAGAAGATCTTATCATCAATTAGAAACCGAGGCTTGAGTTCGGAGGAGCGGATAGGCTATGTACGTGACGAGATTCGAAAACGAGTTCTGACTGATCACCACTTCAAGAGAACACGCAAGGCGTAGTAATTCGAGTTTATTTCTCCGATGGAGAGATATGCGAATCGAACACCTTCCGGATAATCCGGGCCATTTCCGCCCGGACGATCGGTTTATACATCAATTCATCGATGCCGATCTCGGCCATTGTCCGATCGGATACCTTTTTGCTGTAGCCGGTGCAGAGGATCGTTTTGATGTCCGGCCGGATGTCTCTCAGCGCGACAATCAATTTGTCCCCGGTCATATTCGGCATGGTCATATCCGTAATGACCAGATCAAATGCATCGGATCCGGCGCGAAACAATTTCAACGCTTCCACACCGCTGGTCCTTGTGGTCACCGAATAACCCAGCTTTTCAAGGGCCTGCTGATTCATCTCCACGATGGCAGGTTCGTCGTCGACAAACAAAATCCGCTCCCTGCCGGTGGCGAGGATCACTTCCTCGAACGATTCCGACTTCCCGCTTTTTTCAGCGACCGGCAAATAAATCGTAAACATACTGCCATGGCCGACCTTACTGGAAACCAAAATTTTTCCATCACATTTTTTGACAATACCGTGGACGACGGCCAATCCCAGGCCCGTACCTGAGGTGGTCGGGGTTGTTTGGACAGGATACCGAAGTTGATAAGTGGGAAACTGCTCTTGGTTCATGATCATGCCGCAGCCTGATTCTGAGAGAGAGTTTCAAAATAAACCATAGCCGGAGTCTTCCTGTCAAAACTAT
>JBGSTS010000118.1:0-16254 GCA_041736435.1 Desulfobacterales bacterium
TTTCCACCAGCACCGTGCGCCCGCCGCCGGCAGGCTGCGCGCCCTCGGCCACCACCACGATCGAGAACAACCGGCGGTTGCGCTCGCGCTCGGCGATCTTCGCGGCCACCGTGTGAATGTTGTAAGGGATCTCCGGGATGAGGATGGCATCCGCCGAGGCCGCCACCCCGGAGTGCAGGGCGATCCAGCCCGCATATCGGCCCATCACCTCGATCACCAGAATGCGCTGATGGGACTCGGCTGTGGAGTGCAGCCGGTCGATGCACTCGGTGGCAAAATCCACGGCGGTGTCGAAACCGAAGGTGACCACGGTCTGGTCCAGATCGTTGTCGATCGTCTTGGGCACCCCGACCACCGGCAGCCCTTTTTGGCAGAGGGCATTGGCGATCTCAAGCGAGCCGTCTCCGCCGATGGCGACCAGGCCATCCAACCCCTGGCGGCGGAAAAGGGCCACGAGTTCGTCGGACCGGTCCCGCTCCTCGAGCTTCCCGTCTTTGCCCTGCACGGGAAACCGCAGCGGGTTTCCGCGGTTGGTGGTGCCGAGAATGGTCCCGCCCAAGTGCGTGAGGCCGCGCACCGCATTGCGGTCCAGGGGCATCAGCCCGCCCTGGGGGTAGTCCGCCGGCGCGAGCAGGCCATTGTACCCGTCGCGGATGCCGACGCATTCCCAGCCGCGGTTCAACGCGGATAAAACGATCGCACGGATGACGGCGTTCAACCCGGGGGCGTCCCCGCCGCCGGTGGAAATGGCAATTCGTCGCATGGTCATGGCTCCTCGGCGCCCGATGCAAAGGCGGCGCCGGCCGCTCAGCGCATCTCTTTCGGCTGGCCGGTGCTGGTCAGGACGCTGCTCCAGACCCAGCTGTTCGGGTCGACTTTCTTGCGGGCGGAAACAGCCAGCGGGATGGGAACGTGAGTGAAGGTGTTCATCCAAAACCCCACGACCATGTTCGTGCGGCCGGCCATGCCGGCGTGCACCGCGTTTTGCCCCAGCAGCAGGCAGAAGGCGGAATCGTAGGCGTTGGCAGGCACGCCCCGGATGGTGTAGCTGGGGTCGATGTACTTGAGGGTCGAATCCATGCCGGCGTTTTGGAAGTAGGCGTTGATGCGGTCCTTCAGAAACAAACCGATGTCCTTGAACTTGACGTTGCCCGAGGCATCGCGCTGACCGGATTCGCCCATCAACTCCTGCCCCGCGCCCTCGGCCACCACGATCACCGCGTGCCCGCTGCGGGCCAGCCGGCCCTTCACGGATTCGAGCAGTTTCTCGAGGGTGAAGGGCACTTCCGGGATGAGGCAGAAATTGACATCGCTGCGGGCCAGCGAGGCGAACACGGCGATGAATCCGGATTCGCGGCCCATGAGCTTGACGAGTCCGATTCCGTTGCGCGCGCCCTTGGCCTCGGTGTGCGCGGCATCGATCGCCTTGACCGCCCCGGAGACGGCGGTTTCAAAGCCGAAGGAGCGCTCCACGTAGGAAATGTCGTTGTCGATCGTCTTGGGGATGCCGATCACGCTGATCTTGAGCCCCCGTCGTCCGATTTCCTCGGCGATGGCCTGGGCGCCCCGCAGGGTGCCGTCCCCCCCGAGGGCAAACAGGATCCCGATGTTCATGCGGTCCAGGGTGTCGACCATCTCGGCGATGTCCTGGTTGCCGCGCGAAGACCCGAGAATCGTGCCGCCGTACTCGTGGATGCGGCTCACGGCTCCCGGATTCAACTCCACGGGCGCATGGCCGAAGCGGTGGGTCAACCCTTCATAGCCGTAGGGGAAGCCGAAAACGTTTTTCACCTTGTAGTTGTGAAACAAGCTGAGCACGAGCGCCCGGATGACGTCGTTCAGGCCCGGGCAAAGCCCCCCGCACGTGACGATCCCGCACTTGAGCTTGGCGGCATCGAAATAGATTCTATGCCGGGGGCCGGCCTTCTCGAAGGCCAACAACCCGTCCCCGTTGCCCAACATGCGTCTGAGCACATCCGGGTTCGAGTGCAGCACGACCTGTTCGCCGTCATTCACATAGTGCACGTCGGCGACCGGGCTGTCGATCCGGCAGGCGCCGAGCCGCTGAACGTCGAGATCTTCCTGCTTCACTCCCATGGAGCACACCTCATTTGAACAGGGTCGTGTTCTCGCCCCGCAGGTCCTTCACCGCCTGCTTGACGCGCTCCGCCATGGCTTTTTCCGCCGCGGCCATATACGTACGGGGATCGTAGAACTTCTTGCTGCCCACCTCCCCGTCGACCTTGAGCACCCCGTCGTAGTTGCGCAACATGTGATCGGCGATCGGACGGGTGAATGCGTACTGGGTATCGGTGTCGATATTCATTTTGACCACCCCGTAGTCGAGCGACTCGCGGATTTCCTCCAGGCTGGACCCGGAGCCGCCGTGGAAGACCAGGGCAAAACGTGCAGCCGGGCCGAAGGCCTCTATCACCGCATCCTGGCCGTCCTTCAGGATCGAAGGCGTGAGCTTGACGGTGCCGGGCTTGTAGACCCCGTGCACGTTGCCGAACGTGGCGGCGAAGAGATAGCGCGCCCCGGCGATCCCTTTCAGGCGCCGCGCCACCTCGCGCATGTCGGCGGGGGTTGTGTACAGTTTCTCGGAAGCCCCCCCGCCCTTGACCCCGTCTTCCTCGCCGCCCACCACGCCGGCCTCGATCTCGAGGAGGATCTCGCTCCGGTGGCAGCGCTCCAGAAGCGCTACGGCAATGTCCAGGTTTTCCTTCAGCGGCAGGGCGCTGCCGTCGAACATGTGGCTGTTGAAGAGATTGGACTGACCCAGAGCCCGCCGGCGTTCGGTTTCCGTGATCAGTGGGTTCACGAACTGATCCAGCTTGTCGGCCTGGCAGTGATCCGTGTGCAGGGCGACGTAGACCGGGTAGCGGTCGGCAACCCGGTGGACATACTCGGCGATGGCGATGGCGCCAAGCGCCATGTCCTTCACCGATGCACCGGACGCGAAGGCGCCCCCGCCAGTGGACACTTGTAGGATCCCGTCGCTTTTGGACTCGGCCAGCCCTCTCAGCACGGCACTGGCCGTGGTCATGGAGGTGACGTTGATGGCGGGATAGGCGAACTTGCCCGCCAGGGCCCGGTCGATCATCCGGCAATAGGTCTTGTAGTCCGCAACCGGCATGGCAAACCCCCTTTTTTTTGAAGTTTCGATCAATCGGCAGCAACAGCATATCAAATCACGGCCACCGGCAAGCGTCAAGAGATGATCGAGAGGAAAAGGGGGGTTGCACGATCCTGATGCGCCCCGGCACTCGATGAGCGGCAGACCTCTGGAGGTCTTAACGGATCACAGGAGGATTACGGTTTCAGCGTGAAGCGCCAGGCGCAGCTCCATTCATCCGGATGCGGGTCCGGCGGGCAGCCGAGGCACTCGGTGTGAATCCGCTCGTCGATGCTGCGCGCAAAATAGGTGTATTCGACCAGGCCGGCCGACTTGCAGGGGTAGTCGTCCAGCCCCTTGCGCTTGCGGGCGGACTGCACCCGGCATTCGTTCATCTGGAAAACCAGTCTGTCGGGGCCTTCCTCGATGGTGGACTGGGTGTTGATCTGAGCATAAATCCGAAACCCCAGCGCCTGCTTCAATCCGGCGAGGCCCGGCCGGTCGGGCAGTCCGAGCAAGCGCTTGATGGACCAGGCCTCGACCGGTGAAAACTGCCCCCAGCAGGAGTCGTTGCAGCGCTTGGCGTCGTTCATGCCGTCCTTGAACTCCACTGCCTGGAACCAGACCCCGTCGTTTGCCAGCCAGTTGGTGCAGAAGCCCTCCAGGAGCTTTTTCAGCCCCCACCGATCCATCTCGAGCAGGGCCTTCGGCAGGCCGTCTTGAAGCTCGAAGCCGAACACCTTGGAGAGCCGGTTCATCTGGATCTCCATGCTGCGCTCATAGGCGGTCTTCAAGACCCCCAGCGCCCGGGCAGTCCCCATCTGATGCCGCACCTCGGTAAACCACAAACCGTAGTGCAACACGGAGCGGTGGATGATGTCTAAAATGAAGCGGACCAGTTCCGCCTGGTCCAGGTCGCCGCTGCACTGTTGGTCCGAGGGCATCCGGAACCTCCCCGTGAAAAGAATAAGTGCTGAGCAACGAGTAACGAGCAACGAGTCAAGGGCTGAAAAGCAAAGGGACAGAGCGCCCTCAAGTAGATCCTGGTCTCGCTGATCGTTTAACCGCCGACCGTCAAGTGGCTTTTTACTCGTTGCGTGTTACTCGATACTTGTTCTCAAACCCTGTATTTTTCCGGCAGCTCTGCCCCTTTGCCCCAGTCGGCCGGAAGTTTCTGGCCGGGCGTCTCGCCCAGCTTCTCCTTGAGCTTCTTCAGACCCGGGCGGGCGAATTTCATGTGCCCCTCTTTGAGCGTGCGGCCGTTGATCACGGCCTCCGAACGCAGCCGGTGGCCGGCCGTGCGCTCCATCTGCCGTCCCAGCCACAGAACCCGGTCCACGTTGTAGCCGTGCTCGATGCCCATCTCGTCGATCTGCACCAGCATGTCCTCCAGGCAGGTGAGCCCGACGTAGCGCGGATCGTTGTAATAATACTCGCCGGTGCCCGGCACCGGGCAGTCGTCCAGGAAGTTGGCCGGCTGGCCGCCCATTCCACCCAGGGTGCCCTCGAAGTGCGTGATCCCGGCCTGCAGGGCCGCCAGCACCGAAGCAGAGGCCACGCGCTTGGTCTCGTGGAAGTGGGCGATGTGCAGGCGGGTGTCGGGGATCTCGTCTAGGACCATCGAAAAGTAGCGGTAGACCTGCGGGGCCGAGGCGCTGCCGTCGTGATCCGCATGTTCGATGTCGGCCGCGCCGATCTCCAGCCAGCGCTTGGTGAACTCGACTGCGTCCTTCAGTTCGGTGGCCCCCGCGATCGGGCTGCCCCAGATGGTGCTGACCGTACCGCACATCTTCATGCCGGCGTCGTTGCATTTCTGGATCGCCCGCTCGCACTCCTTCCAGTACTGCGGCAGGGTGCAGCCGGAGTTGGCGAAATGGTGCTCCTCTTCGGTCGAGACCATCATCAGCAACCGGTCCGGGCCGACGCCTTTCGTGCGCAGTTCGATGGCGCGATCGACCCCGGGTTCGCGGATGGTCACGGCGGTGATGCAGACCTCGTCGATGTTGATCCCCTTCTTGGCGCAGCGCTCCCGGAACCGGTCGCTGCGCAGGTGGGCCAGCACCTGCTCGGCGTCGCTGAACTGCGGCATCAGATAGGGGTTCCCGAGATTGGTGACCTCGATGTTCTTGCAGCCGGCAAATATCATCTCCTCGGCGTAGAAGATTTTTGCGCGTGTGGAGATGAACTTTTCCAGGTGCTGAAAGCCGTCTCGAACCGTGATGTCCCCGAGCGTCACCTTCTTGGGCATGCGCGGAAAGATTTTCCAGTAATCGTATTCGGCCATGATTTTTGCCCCCTTCCTTGCGTCATCGCATTGAATCAGGTTTGGGTTGTCGTCTCCTCTGGGTTCTCTTGAAAATAGCGGGGCATAGGGCAAAAATCATCTAAAATGGTTACAGCGGGACCCTGCCCCCCTGATCGCCTGCCCTCACTCCGAGTTGGCGTCTTTCATTCGATGCTCGTTACTTCCCCTGGTAGACCGGCTTGCGCTTTTCCTTGAAGGCCGCCAGCCCTTCCAGGCGGTCCTCGGTGGGGATGCAGACCCAATAGGCATTGGACTCGATTGCAAGACCCGTGGCAATATCGGTTTCCAGGCCGTGATTGATGGCGTACTTGGCCTGCTCGATCGCTATGGGCCCGGTTTCGCATATCATGGCGGCGAGCTTGCGGCACTCTCCTAAAAGCTCCTGGGGTGCTGCCACCCGGTTCACGAGCCCGATGCGCTCGGCCTCGGCCGCATCCACGCGGCGTCCCGTGAAAATCAGCTCTTTGGCCCTGCCCCGGCCCACCAGGCGGGGCAGACGCTGGGTGCCGCCCGCCCCCGGGATGATGGCCAGCCGGGTCTCGGTGAGCCCCATGCTGGCATTTGTGGAGGCGATACGGATGTCGCTCGCCAAGGCCAGCTCGGTGCCGCCGCCCAACGCGATGCCGTTTACGGCGGCGATCACCGGCTTGTTCAACTCTGCGATCGAAGTGAAAAGATTGCGAATCGTGAAGATGTACTCTCTGACTTTTTCCGGCGGCAGGGTCGCGCGTTCTTTCAGATCCGCCCCGGAGCAGAAGGCCCTGTCACCGGCGCCGGTGACGATCAGGACCCGCAGGTCGCGGCGGAACCGAAACCCGTCGATGGTGTCTCTCAGGGCAAACAGCAGCTGGAAGTTGAGCGAGTTCATGACGTCGGGGCGGTTCAACGTGAGGGTCGCAACCCCTTCCTCTTCCCTGACCAGCAACACCTCCTCACTCATACCGACCTCCTGTTGGATGCATTCATTGGGGTGATACGCAGTGGCGCTCGCTATCGGGGTGCGGACAAGAACCAAGCGTGCCAAACGAGTTCGGACAAAAATGAACGAGCGCTCGTTCAGAGTTAAACGAATTAAGCTCCATTTGTCAACCCTTTCCTGCAGGGGAGGACAAGACGCCTATCTCTGCGATGGTGTTCGGGAATTCATTGATATAAAGTGGCTGTCATGTCGTTTGTTGCAGAAGCACGCAGGATTTACTGGGGCTGGTTCGTGGTAGCAGGCGCCTTTCTCCTGATGGCCTTGACCTATGGCGCCCGCTACTCCTTCGGCATCTTTGTCCAGCCGCTCACCGCAGACAACGAGTGGTCACGCTCCGTGGTCTCGCTGGCCGCTTCGATCAACCTGCTGGTCTATGCCGCGGGGGGTGTCTTCGCGGGGCGGCTCCTCGACCTGGTCTCCCCGCGCTGGATCGCCACCGCCGGGGCTGCGGCCTGTGCGGCCGGTTTTTTCTGGTGCGCCGGTGCGGCGAGCCCCCTGGAATTCTTTCTGGCTTATGGGGTGCTCTACGGATTCGGTTCGTCCTGGGCGGGGACCGTCACCACGACCTCATCGGTCGGCAAGTGGTTTGTTCGCCGGCGCGGAATTGCCATCGGCATCTCCAGCATGGGGGTCAGTTTCGGCACGATCACCTTAACGCCGGCGATTGCATTTCTGCTCGAGTATTTTGATTGGAAAACCGCGTTTGTCTTCATGGGCCTCGCCCTGCTCATTCCCGGCATTCTCATCGCCCAGCTCCTGCTCTACCGCCGGGTTCCGGAGGACTACGGCTTAGCGCCCGACGGGGAGCGCCCGGTGGCGGAATTCCGTTCAGCAGCTCCCCCCGCATCGCCGAACGCCGGCACCACTTCGACCCGATCGCTTCGGAACGATGCCCGGTTCTGGGTGCTGGCCCTGTGCCACGGCACGGCAGTGTTGACGGCACTGATGGCCTTCGTGCACCAGGTGCCCTATGCCGTCGACAGCGGGATCGACCCCATTGCCGCCGCGGCCTCGCTGGCGGCGATGGGGTTTGCCGGCCTGCTGGGTCAATTCTTCTTCGGGTGGGTAAGCGACCGGATCGCCGACCCCAAGTATGCGGCCTCGCTCGGCTACGCCTTCATGGCCGCCGGAATGCTCATTCTGATTCAGGCCCGCTCGGTAGAGGCCCTGATGGCCTACGCCCTCGTGTTCGGCTTCGGATACGGGTGCCTGGGGCCGTTGCTGCCCATCATCGCCGCGGACCGCTTCGGCCGCCAACGCATTGGGGCGATCTTCGGGCTGCTGACCTTTTTTGTGGTCGGGGTCGGCGGGTCACTCGGGCCGGCCATCGGCGGAATCGTCTACGACACGACGGGATCCTACCTGTCGGCCTGGTGGCTCGATATTGGATTGTTAGTGGCCGCGGCCGTCGGCATCACCACCCTCAAACGGCGGCCGACTGAGCTCGCAGAGCACAGGATTCAGGGTTCAGGCAGGCACGAAACAAATCGCCACACCGATAGGCCTCATTCGTAACGGGCAATAGCCCCATTTTTTGCTGAACCCTGCGGCCTGAACCCTCTCCATCTATCCCGCTGCAGCGCTTGACAACCTTTTAACTGGCGTGTAAGGGTATCTGTCGATTGAGCGCTCGTTCGGAAAGACCATCGAATCAGCGGCATCTTACAACATTCATGTCATGAAATTTCGCGGTGCGAGTGAGGTCCCATGCAGCGCGTCCACCGCACAACCTCAATCCCAACCCAGGTCAAAGACCCTCAACTGGTCGAACGGCGGCGGCGCCAGATCGCCGACGCCGCCGTCGAGCTTTTCGTCGAGAAGGGGTTCCACAAAACCACCACACGCCAAATCGCCCGCGCCGCCGATATTTCCATCGGATCGCTCTACGAGTATTTCACCTGTAAGGAAGACATCCTGTATCTGGTCTGCGACTTCATTCATTCGGAAATGGAACGCGGCGTCTCCAAGGCCATGGCCCGGGCCGCCGGCGGCCGGGACGCCCTGGCCAAGGTGATTCGCGAGTATTTCATGGTCTGCCACCGCATGAGCGACTTCATCCTGATGATCTACCAGGAGACCCAATCCCTGCCTCGACAATGGCAGCAGCGGGTGTTGGAAAACGAGCTGCACATCACGGGGCTGCTCGTCGGGGTGTTGGCGCGGCTGTCGCAGTCGGGGGAACTGCCGAATTTGGACGAGCGGTCCATCGAGCTGACCGCCCACAACATTGTGGTCATGGGGCACATGTGGACCTTTCGGCGCTGGTTCCTCGGCCGGCACTACGGCATCGATGATTACATCGCGCTCCAGACGGCCGCCATCCTAAGGATGTGCACGGGAGGCCAGGTTTAGTGACGCGTGATTTTGACCTTTTGACAAAGCCGTCGAAGCGGATGGCTTTTTACGAGTCCATCACGTAACGGCATAGAGCATAGGGTAGCGGATCTTCGTTTTTTCCCTTGCCCGTTGCCCTCTGCACGAAAGGGGAGGCGGCATGAGCGCACCGGTCGAAATCTACAGACCCAAGAACGCTATTCGGGTGGTCACGGCCACCTCGCTGTTCGACGGCCACGATGCGGCCATCAACATCATGCGCCGGATCATCCAGGACACCGGGGCGGAGGTCATCCACCTCGGCCACAACCGCTCGGTCCAGGAGATCGTGGACGCCGCCGTCGAGGAAGATGCCCAGGGAGTGGCCGTCTCGAGCTACCAGGGCGGGCACATCGAGTTCTTCAAATACCTGGTGGACCTGTTGCGGGAACGCGGGGCAGCGCACGTCAAGGTGTTCGGCGGCGGCGGCGGGGTGATCGTGCCGGAGGAGATCAAAGAGCTCGAGGTCTACGGGGTTGCCAAGATCTACTCGCCTGAGGACGGCGCCCGGATGGGCCTGCAGGGCATGATCAACCACCTGGTGCAATCTTTAGACTTCCCCACCGTCCGGGGCTTCGACTTCCCCTTCGACCGGCTCTCGCCGGACAACAAACTCCTGGTGGCCAATCTCATCTCGGCGGCCGAAATCGCCAAAACCCGCGAAAACGGCCACTTGGCAAAACTGCGCGCGGAGTTGGCCAAAAAGATCGGTCGACGCCGGGTTCCCGTGATCGGCATCACCGGTACCGGGGGAGCCGGGAAGTCCTCTTTGACCGACGAGCTGATCGTGCGCATCCTGCACGACCTCAAAGAGGTGCGCGTGGCCGTCCTGAGCTGCGACCCCTCGCGCCGCAAGACCGGCGGGGCGCTCCTGGGCGACCGCATCCGCATGAACGCCATCGGCGACGCGCGGGTCTACATGCGCTCGCTCGCCACCCGCGGCTCTGCCACCGAAATCCCCGAAGCGCTGGCCGACGCCATCCTGGCGGTCAAGGCCGCCGGCTTCGACCTGGTCATCACCGAGACTGCCGGCATCGGCCAGGGGGACTCGAGCATCGTGGACCTCGTGGACGTCTCCCTGTACGTCATGACCAGCGAGTACGGGGCCGCTTCCCAGCTAGAGAAGATCGACATGCTGGACTTCGCCGACCTGGTGGCGGTCAACAAGTTTGAAAAACGCGGCAGCGACGACGCCGTGCAGCACGTGCGCAAGCAGGTCCAGCGCAACCGCAGGGCCTTCGACCGCACACCGGAAGAGATGCCGGTCTTCGGCACCATCGCCTCCAAGTTCAACGACGACGGAGTGACCGCCCTCTACCACGCCATTCTGGACGTGCTGGCCGCCAAGACCGGGACGCGCTTCGATGCCCGCCTGCCCCGGCCGCAGGGCAAGACCTCCTCCTCCAAGACGATCATCATCCCGCCGGAACGGGTGCGCTACCTCAGCGAGATCTCCGAGGCCCTGCGCCGCTATCATCAGGAGACCCGCGTGCAGATGGATGCACTGCGCAGCGCCTGGCACCTTTCGGAGGCCGCTCGGAACCTGGAGAGCGCGCAGCTGGAGGGCGAGGCGCCCCAGCTGCTGGCGCGGCTGAAGGAGGAGGCCGTCCGCGCCTGGGACGCCGTGGACCCCGCCACCCGCGGGGCCCTGGAGGAATGGAAGGAGATCAAGGAGGCCTACAGCGGCGATGAGCTCGTCTACTCGGTCCGCGACCGGGAGATCCGCCTGCCCCTCTATTCCCAGTCCCTGGCCCATTCGCGCATCCCGAAGATCGTTCTGCCACGGTTCGAGGACCCGGCGGAGATCTACCGCTATATGCGCGAGGAGAACGTCCCCGGCCGCTTTCCGTTCACGGCCGGGGTCTTCCCGCTCAAACGGGCGGACGAGGACCCGACCCGCATGTTCGCCGGCGAAGGGGACCCGGCGCGCACCAACCGGCGCTTCAAGCTGCTATCGGCCAACTACGAGGCCAAGCGCCTCTCGACGGCCTTCGATTCGGTCACCCTCTACGGCTACGACCCGGACATCCGGCCGGACATCTACGGGAAGGTCGGCACCTCGGGGGTGAGCATCTGCACCCTGGAGGATGTCAAGGTGCTTTATGGCGGGTTCGAGCTGTGCGCCCCCAGCACCTCGGTCTCGATGACCATCAACGGGCCGGCCCCCATCATGCTGGCCATGTTCCTCAACACGGCCATCGACCAGCAGCTGGATCGAGCCCGGGCCGAGCACGGCCGGGCACCGAGCCCGGAGGAGGCCGCCCAAATCCGTGCGATGGTGCTCTCCAACGTCCGCGGCACGGTCCAGGCCGATATCCTGAAGGAGGACCAGGGCCAGAACACCTGCATCTTCTCGATCGACTTCGCCCTGAAGATGATGGGTGACATCCAGGAGTATTTCATCCAGAACAACGTCCGCAACTTCTACTCGGTGTCCATCTCCGGCTACCACATCGCCGAGGCCGGCGCGAACCCCATCACCCAGCTGGCGCTGACGCTCGCCAACGGGTTCACCTACGTGGAGTATTATCTCTCTCGCGGGATGCCGATCGACAGCTTCGGGCCGAATCTTTCCTTCTTTTTTTCCAACGGCATGGACCCCGAGTACACCGTCATCGGCCGCGTGGCCCGCCGGATCTGGTCGGTGGCCATGAAGCGCACCTACGGCGGCTCCGTGCGCGCCCAGCAGCTGAAGTACCACATCCAGACCTCGGGCCGTTCCCTTCACAGCCAGGACATCCAGTTCAACGACATCCGCACCACACTGCAAGCCCTGTGCGCCATCTACGACAACTGCAACAGCCTGCACACCAACGCCTTCGACGAGGCCATCACCACCCCGAGCACCGAATCGGTGCGCCGGGCCCTGGCCATCCAGCTCATCATCAACCGCGAGTGGGGGCTGACGAAAAACGAGAACATGAATCAGGGCAGCTTCATCGTGGAGGAGCTGACCCGGCTGGTCGAGGAGGCGGTGCTCTCCGAGTTCGACCGCATCACCGAGCGCGGCGGGGTCCTGGGTGCCATGGAGACCGGCTACCAGCGCAGCAAAATCCAGGAGGAGTCCCTCCACTACGAGGCGCTGAAGCACAGCGGCGAGCTGCCGATCATCGGTGTGAACACCTTCCGCGACCCGCATGCCTCCGAGGACCAGATGAGCGACTCCCTCGAGCTCGCCCGCGCCACCGAAGACGAAAAGCAGTCCCAGCTCAAGCGGCTGGCCGATTTCAAGCAGCGACACGCAGCCGAAGCCCCGGCGGCGCTGGAACGACTGCAGCACGCGGCACTTTCGGGAGGCAACATTTTCGCGGAGCTCATGGAGACGGTGCGCTCCTGCAGCCTGGGCCAGATCACCCGGGCCCTCTACGCGGTCGGAGGTCGGTACCGGCGCAACATGTAATCAGAAACTGCTTACGCGGTTTCTGTAAATTTGTTTTTCGACGAAGGAGAAAAACAATGCGAAAAGCGGTGATTGTGAGTGCGGTGCGCACGGCGCTGGGAAGCTTCAACGGTTCCCTGACCGGGGTCGGAGCGACAAAGCTCGGCGCCATCGTGATCGAGGAGGCCATCCGGCGCGCGGGGATCGAGAAGTCCGCGGTCAACGAGGTCATCATGGGCCAGGTGCTGCCCTGCGGTTACGGCCAGAACCCGGCCAAGCAGGCGGCCGTTCTGGCCGGGATGCCCTGGGAGGCCGAGTGCTTCACCATCAACAAGGTCTGCGGCTCGGCCTTGAAGTCGGTAATGCTGGCCGCCCAGGCGATCCAGACCGGCGATGCCGACGTGGTGGTGGCCGGCGGCATGGAGAACATGAGCGCGGCGCCCTACTACCTGGAGAAGGCCCGCTTCGGCTACCGCATGGGACCGGGAACGCTTCAGGACCACATGGTCCACGACGGCCTGTGGGACATTGTGAACGATTTCCACATGGGCATCTCCAACGAGCTGTGCTCGCAGAAATACCACGTGAGCCGCGAGGACCAGGACCGCTACGCCGCCGAGTCCTACCGGCGCGCCCTGGCGGCGGTCAGGACCGGGGTCTTCGCCGAGGAGATCGTTCCGGTGGCGATCCCGCAGCGCAGGGGCGACCCCCTGGTCTTCACGCAGGACGAATGCCCGCGGGAGACGAACTACGAGATCCTGGCGAAAATGGCGCCCGCCTTCCAGAAAAGCGGAGTTGCCACGGCCGGCAACTCCTCGGTGATCAGCGACGGGGCGGCGGCCGTAGTCGTCATGTCCGAGGAGACGGCCAAGACGCACGGATGCCAGGTGCTGGCAACCGTGGGCGCCCAGGCCTCGGCCGGGTTGGACATGAAGTACGTGTTGGTGGCCCCGATCCTGGCCGTGCCGAAATGCCTTAAAAAAGAAGGGATGGGCATCGCCGACGTCGACCTCTTCGAAATCAACGAAGCTTTCAGCGGTTCCACGGTCGCGGTCATGCGCGAACTCAAGCTCGACCCGTCCAAGGTCAACGTCAACGGCGGCAGCGTAGCGTTAGGGCACCCGATCGGGGCGAGCGGCTGCCGGGTGCTGGTGACCTTGATTCACGAGATGATCCGCCGGAATCTCAAAACCGGCCTGGCTTCGCTCTGCCTGGGCGGCGGGGAGGCGGTGGCGCTGGTGGTAAAAAGGTAGGGGGGGGTAGGGTCCAAGGGGTCGGGGGGCCCAGGTCCGGGCAAACGCTGCCGGCATGGGAGCGATTGTCGTAACGAGTAACGAGTGCAAAAAGGAGGATCTCTGCATGGAAGTGAAAACATTCGGAGTCATCGGTTCCGGCCAGATGGGCAACGGCATCGCCCAGGTGGCCGCCATGAGCGGCCTGAACGTCATCATGAACGACATCCAGCAGGAGTTCGTCGACAAGGGGCTCAAGACCGTCGCCGGCATCCTGGCCCGCAGCGTCGAGAAAGGCAAGCTCACGGCCGCCGAGCGGGACGCGGTTCTCGGCCGAATCAAACCCAGCATCAGCCTCCACGATATGGCGGCGGCGGACTTCGTGGTCGAGGCCGCCACGGAGAAACAGGAGATCAAGTTCGATCTCTTCCGCGAGCTTGACCGGGTCTGCCGGCCGGGCGTGATCCTGGCGACGAACACCTCATCGATCCCCATCGGCCGCATCGCGGCCCAAACCAAACGGCCGGAGAAGGTGATCGGCATGCATTTCATGAACCCGGTGCCGGTCATGAAGCTCGTGGAGGTCATCCCCGGCCTGCCGACATCTGAAGAGACCCTCAAGATCACCTGGGCCTTGGCCGAGAAATTCGGCAAGACCCCGGCCAAGGCGAACGACTACCCCGGCTTCATCGCCAACCGCATCCTGCTGCCCATGATCAACGAGGCCGTGTATTGTCTCTACCACGGTGTGGGCACGCGCGAGGACATCGACACGGTCATGAAGCTCGGCATGAACCATCCCATGGGGCCGCTGGCGCTGGCCGACCTCATCGGCCTCGACACCTGCCTGGCCATCATGGAAACCCTGAACGATGGCTTCAGGGATTCCAAATACCGGCCCTGCCCGCTGCTGCGCAAATACGTGGAAGCCGGCTGGCTCGGCCGCAAAACCGGTCGAGGATTTTACGAGTACAAATAAGCGAGGTCGCCTGTCCGCCCGTCAGCCGGTCTGTCCCGGGGCGAGAAAGCGCCGCCTCTCAAAAACCGGCCGACCGGCGACGGGTCGACCTTTTAGAATGGAGGATCCTATGCCCAAAGCCAAGAAACCCCGGCGCTTGCCGATCGGGGGCAAGATCAAGCACGTGCGGGAGGGCAAAAAGGTCCCGCTGGACCGCATCGCCAACGAAACCGGCTTCTCCGTCGCCTACCTCAAACAGGTTGAAGCGGGCAAGGCCATCCCGCCTGTCGGCGCCATCCTGCAGATCGCGCGGGCGCTGGAGATCGACTCGGCCTCGCTCCTGAAAGAGACGGACCCGAAAATCGAACACCGCATCAAGGTGCACACCCAGCGCACGGCCAACTATGCCTATACCACTCTGACCCCCGGCGCCGAAAACAAGCACCTCAAGGCCTTCCGGGTGGTGGTGGAAGCCCAGCAGGACCACGAGGGGGTCGATTACCACCACGAGGGCGAGGAGTTCGACTACGTCCTGTCGGGAAAGGTCCAGGTGACCGTGGGCGAGCACGTGAACACGCTTTCCGCAGGCGAATCGCTGCATTTCAACTCGGGCATCCCGCACACGTTGAAGAACATCGGCGATGCGCGCGCCGAACTGCTCGTGGTCATCTACACGCCCTGAAAGAGGAGAAGACGATGTCCTTCAAGCTCACCGAAGAACAGCTGATGATCCAATCCATGGTGCGTGATCTCGCCCGCGAGGAGTTTGCCCCCCGCGCCATGGAGCGCGACCAGAAGAAGATCTTCCCCGCCGACAACCTCCAAAAGCTGGCCGAGCTCGGGCTGATGGGGATGATGGTGCCGCCGGAATACGGCGGCTCGGGCGCCGATGCCGTCAGCTACGTGCTGGCGCTGGCCGAGGTCGCCTACGCCTGCGCCTCGACGGCGGTGGTGATGTCGGTGCACAACTCCATCGTGTGCGAAAGCGTCCTCACCTACGGCACGGAAAAGCAGAAAAACAAATTCCTCCGGCGGCTCGCGGCCGGCGAGAGTATCGGCGCCTTCTCCCTGACCGAACCCAACGCCGGCTCCGACCCCGCCCGGCAGACCACCCGGGCGGTGCGCGACGGCAACAGCTACATCCTCAACGGCACCAAGCGCTTCACCACGACGGGCCGCAACGCCGGCCTGATCATCGTCACCGCCAAGACCGACGACGGCAAGGCCCACCGGGGTATCAGCGCATTTCTGATCGAACAGGGGACCAAAGGCCTCAAACCCGGACCCCTGGAGGACAAGATGGGGCTGCGGGCCTCCGACACCTGCGACCTGATTTTGGAGGACTGCCGCATACCCGCCGAGAACATCCTGGGCGCCGAGGGGGAGGGGTTTCTGATCGCCATGACCGGCCTTGACTGCGGACGGATCGGCATTGCCGCCCAATCGGTGGGGGTGGCCAGGGCGGCGTTTGACGCTGCGGTACGGTACGTTCAGGAACGCGAACAGTTCGGTCAGAAAATCGCCAAGTTTCAGGGCATTCGCTGGATGATCGCCGACATGGCGGTTGAGATCGAGGCCGCGCGGCTGATGATGCTTCTCGCGGCCCAGATGAAGGACAACGGCGAGCACCACACGCTGCAGGCCTCCATGGCCAAGCTCTATGCCTCCGAGATGGTCAACCGCATCACGGCCCAGGCCGTGCAGCTGCACGGCGGCTACGGGTTCACCAAGGAGTACGCCGTAGAGCGCTATTACCGGGATGCGCGCGTCTTCACAATCTACGAAGGGACCTCCGAGATCCAGCGCATCGTGATCTCGAATCATATCCTAAAAGACAAGCGCAGCCCTTAGGTTTCGCTGAGCCCCGCGCCAGCGGCGCGGGGCTCAGCGAAACCGAGTTATTAACGGTCTCG
>JBGSTS010000074.1:0-27182 GCA_041736435.1 Desulfobacterales bacterium
GGTGGAGATGGTGATGCCGGGGGACAACGTGGCGATCACCGCGGAGCTGATCACGCCGATTGCGATGGAGAAGGAGCTGCGGTTTGCGATTCGGGAGGGCGGCCGCACGGTGGGTGCCGGCGTCGTCTCCGAAGTCATCGCGTAGCAAAGGAATGGGTGACGCATGATCATGAACACCAAAATCCGGATCCGGCTTAAGGCGTACGACCACAAGTTGCTGGATCAATCGGCATCCGACATCGTGGACACGGCCGCCAAGACCGGTGCGAAAGTGGTCGGACCGATCCCGCTGCCGACGCGCATCAACAAATACACCGTGCTGCGCTCGCCCCACGTTGACAAGAAATCCCGGGAACAGTTCGAAATGCGGACCCACAAGCGTCTGCTCGACATCCTGGAGCCGACTCAGCAGACCGTGGATGCGCTGATGAAGCTGGACCTTTCCCCCGGGGTGGACGTCGAAATCAAGCTTTAGTCCACCACCCGGCGGACGGGTCGGCAGGAAGGTGAGAAGGCCTTATGTGCAAAGGACTGATGGGGAAAAAACTGGGCATGACGGGGCTCTTTGCCGCTGACGGGCGGTTTGTACCGGTGACCGTGATCGAGGCCGGGCCCTGCATTGTCACCCAGATCAAGACGCGGGCCCAGGACGGGTACGATGCCCTGCAGCTGGGCTTCGGCACGGTCAAGGCCAAGCGGGTCAACCGACCCCGGCAAGGGCACATGCGCAAGAGCGGGGAAACGTTTTTCCGGCACTTGCTGGAATTTTCCGTCGACCGTCCGGAAGACTATCGCCTCGGGCAGGCGATCACCATCGACACCATCTTCTCTGTCGGGGAGCGGGTGAACGTGCGAGGGACCACCAAGGGCCGCGGGTTTGCAGGCGTCATCAAAAGAGAAGGCTTCAGCGGCGGCCGCACGACGCACGGCAGCAAGTGCCACCGGATTCCGGGATCGATCGGTTCGAGCGCCTGGCCGTCCCGGGTGTTCAAGGGCAAAGGGATGCCGGGGCATTACGGGGTCGAGCCGCAGACCATGCAGAACCTTGAAATCGTCGACATCCGGCCGGAGGACAACCTCCTGATGGTAAAGGGGGCCGTGCCGGGTCCGACCTCCGGTTTGGTGGCCATTCGCAAGCCCAAGAGCGTCAAAAAGAACTAACGGCTGAACACGTTCAACCGCAGGGGTAGAAACATGGCAGTCATCGAAGTTCACAACATCGACGGCAAAGCGGTGGCACAGGTCGACCTGCCGGACGCGATCTTCAACGTTCCGGTCAAGTCGCATGTGCTGCACGATGTCGTGACCATGCAGCTGGCCAATCGCCGATCGGCACACCCGGCGGTCAAGCACCGCGGGGACGTCGCCGGCAGCACCCGCAAGCTTTACAAGCAGAAGGGCACCGGCCGTGCCCGTCGCGGCGACATCAAGTCGCCGCTGATGCGGGGCGGAGGGGTCATCTTTGGACCCGACGGCCGCACCTACGAGTACCGGCTGCCCAAAAAGGTTCGGCGGTTGGCGCTGCGGATGGCGCTGAGCAGCAAGCTGCAGGAAAAGGCGTTGGTCGTGCTCGATCAATTCGATCTGGCCGAAATCAAGACCAAGACCGTCGTCAGCGCCTTGAACGCGCTGAAGCTGAAGAGCGCGCTCATCGTGACCCCGGAGACGGATGATCGCCTCGAGCGTTCCAGCCGCAATGTGCCGGCGGTCAAGGTGTTGCGCTGCGAAGGGCTGAACGTCTACGATGTGCTCAAGTACGACACGCTCGTGCTGCTGCAGCCGGCCATTCAGGCGATCGCGGGGAGGCTCTCCTCATGAAAGACACCGATATCATCATCCGGCCCCTGATTACTGAGAAAACCAATGTGCAGAAGGAGCTCTACAATCAGGTGACCTTTGAAGTGGATCGGCGCGCCAACCGCATTGAAATCAAGCGGGCCGTGGAACAGGGCTTCAAGGTGCGCGTGGCCTCCGTTCGCACGCAGCAAATGCTGGGCAAGTCGACGCAGCGCGGCCGAATCCGCGGAAAGAAACGGGACTGGAAAAAGGCGATTGTCCGGTTGCAGGCCGGCGAACGCATCGATTTCTTTGAAGGGGCGTAATATCCCGAGGAGCTGAGAATGGGCATCAAGAAAGTCAAGCCGACCTCTCCGGGGAGGCGTTTTCAAACCTACGACGCGTTTGACGATATCACGCGGACGAAGCCGGAGAAGAGCCTGCTGACGCCGCTGCGCAAGAGCGGCGGGCGCAACTGCCACGGTCGGGTGACGGCATGGCAACGGGGCGGGGGCCATAAGCGGCACTACCGCCTGGTCGATTTTAAACGCGACAAGGTCGGTGTCCCGGCGCGCGTGGCGGCCATCGAATACGACCCGAACCGTTCGGCGCGGGTGGCCTTGCTGCACTATGCCGATGGCGAGAAGCGCTACATTCTGGCGCCGCTCAACCTCAAGGTGGACGATGTGGTGGAGGCGGGCCCCGGCGCGGACATCAAGCCGGGAAACAGCCTGCCCTTGCGCAACATGCCGCTCGGCACCCAGGTCCACAACATCGAATTGAAGATGGGCAAGGGCGGGCAGATCGTGCGAAGTGCCGGCGGGTTCGCCCAGTTGATGGCCAAGGAGGGCAACTATGCGCTGATCAAGCTGCCTTCCGGGGAAGTGCGCAAGGTGTTGCTCGACTGCCGCGCCACCGTCGGCCAAGTCGGCAACCTTCAGCACGAGAAGGTCTCGTATGGTAAGGCCGGCCGCAAGCGCTGGCTGGGCAAACGGCCCCACACACGCGGGGTGGCCATGAATCCGATCGACCACCCGATGGGCGGTGGGGAAGGCAAATCCTCCGGCGGACGGCACCCCGTCAGCCCCTGGGGCATGCCGACCAAAGGGTTCAAGACCCGCAAGAAGAAACCGAGCGATCGCTTGATCGTCAAACGGCGCACGTAAGGCGGCGATTGATTCCCGGGCGGCGCCCGTTCCGGACGAGCGACACCGGAACCCCGCAGGAACGAAGAGATCTGGAGAGGTTATGGCAAGGTCCCTGAAAAAAGGCCCGTTCATTGATGCAAAACTCCTGAAAAAGGTCCAGGAGTCCCAGGAAACACGCAACAACCGAGTCATTAAGACTTGGTCCCGGCGCTCGGTCATCGTGCCGGAGATGGTGGGGTTGACCCTGGCCGTCCACAACGGCCGCAAGTTCATTCCCGTGTTCATCTCCGAGAACATGGTCGGGCACAAGCTCGGTGAGTTCTCGCCGACCCGCACCTTTCACGGGCATTCGGGCGACCGGAAGACGAAGGCGGCATGATCCGGAAACGGGCACGGTTGCCGCAAAGAAGAGGATGGATACGCCATGGAGGCTAAAGCCGTTTCAAAATATCTCCGCTTGTCGTCGCTGAAGTTGCGCAAAGTGTCGGCGGCGGTTACGGGCAAACCGGTCGGGGCGGCCCTGAACATGCTCAAGTTCATGCCTCAGCGGGCGGCGAAGAACCTGGAGAAAACCATCCGCTCGGCTTTGGCGAATGCCGACCAGAAGCCCGGAGTCGATGTGGATCAGTTGGTGGTGCGCAGCGTGATGGCAGATGACGGCCCGGTGCTCAAGCGCTGGGGAACCAAGGCCCGCGGCCGCGGGACGCGCATATTGAAGCCGACCTGCCACATTACCGTGGTGCTGTCGGAAAAGCCGGCAGTTCAATAAGGAGGAGTGAGCTTGGGCCAGAAAGTCAACCCGATCGGATTGAGGCTGGGCATCGTCAAGACATGGGAGTCCCGTTGGTTCGGCGGCAAGAATTATGCCGCCTACATCTTCGAGGACCACAAGCTTCGGCAGTTCGTAAAGAAGAAGCTCTACCATGCGGGGGTGTCCCGCATCGAGATCGAACGATCAACCAAGCGCATCCGCCTGCGCATCTACACGGCCCGCCCCGGGATCGTCATCGGCAAGAAAGGGGCAGAGATCGCGCAGCTTAAAAAGGAGGTCGAAAAACTGACGGCGCACGAGGTCATGATCGACATCCAGGAGGTCCGCAAGCCGGAAGTCGATGCCCAATTGGTAGCTGAAAATGTGGCCACCCAGTTGGAGCGGCGCGTGGCCTTCCGCCGGGCCATGAAGCGTGCCGTGCAATCGGCGCTGCGCTTCGGGGCGCTCGGTATCAAGATCGTTTGCGCCGGCCGGCTCGGTGGCGCTGAAATCGCCCGTACCGAATGGTACCGGGAAGGCCGGGTGCCGCTGCACACCCTGCGTGCGGACATTGACTACGGCGCGGCCGAGGCGCACACAACCTACGGCATCGTTGGCGTCAAGGTGACGATCTTCAAAGGCGAAATCCTGCGCAAGGATCCGCCTGCGGCCGAGGCGAGTTAATCCACAGGAGACGAGACGATGCTCAGTCCCAAAAAAGTCAAGTTCCGCAAACAAATGAAGGGCCGCATCCGGGGCGTCGCACAGCGAGGCAGCGGCCTTACCTTCGGCGAGTACGGTCTGCAGGCGGCTTCCAGCGGGTGGGTAAACGCCAAGGAGATCGAGGCCGCGCGAATTGCCATGACCCGCCACGTGAAGCGCGGTGGCCGCATATGGATCCGCGTGTTCCCGGACAAGCCGATCACCAAGAAGCCGGCCGAGACGCGCATGGGGAAGGGCAAGGGGGCCCCCGAGGGGTGGGTGGCGGTGGTTCGACGCGGCCGCATCCTCTACGAAATGCAGGGAGTAACGCGGAGCCTGGCCATGGAGGCGTTCCGGCTGGCGGCCCATAAACTATCGATTCAGACCAAATTCGTGGAGAGGAGCGACGCGCAATGAAGGCCGGCGACATCCGCGGACTTACGGTGGAAGAGATGCAGCGCAAGGTTGCCGACCTGAAGCAGGAGCTTTTCAATCTGCGTTTTCAACACGAGGTCGGGCAGCTTGAGAACCAGAGCCGCCTTCGCGCGACCAAGCAAGAGATCGCCCGGTGCTTGACCCTGATCCGGGAAGCGGCTGTCAATCCGCAGAAAACCGAGGCATGAGTGGGGACCATGAAAGAACGAGGGATAAAACGGCAGGTCGTGGGCGTCGTTGTCAGCAACAAGATGGATAAGACCGTGGTCGTCGCGGTGGAGCGCACGGTCAAGCACCGCCTGGTTCACAAGTATATCAAACGGCGCAACACGTTCGCGGCCCACGACGAAAACAACCGCTGCCGGGTCGGCGACAAGGTGCTGATCACCGAATCTCGCCCGCTCAGCCGGACCAAGCGCTGGCGTGTGAGCCAGATCGTCCAGAAAGCCGTCTAAGGAGCGCACACCATGATTCAGGTCGAAACGCGGTTGAAAGCGGCGGACAACTCCGGTGCGAAGGTCCTTTACTGCATCAAGGTCCTGGGGGGATCCCGGCGACGTTACGCCACGGTGGGTGACATCATCGTGGTTTCGGTCAAAGAGGCCATCCCGAACGCCAAGGTGAAGAAGGGGGATGTCCTCAAGGCTGTCGTCGTCAGAACCACCAAGGAGGTACGGCGAGCGGACGGTTCCTACATCCGGTTTGATGAAAACTCGGCGGTTCTAATCAACCAAGCCAAAGAGCCGATCGGCACGCGTATTTTCGGCCCGGTGGCGCGTGAGCTGCGCACCAAGCGGTTCATGAAGATCATTTCCCTTGCCCCCGAGGTGCTGTAGCGGGTTCAAACGGGCGCCGGCGCCCGATGGAAGAGGCAGGTTATGAAGTTCGAAAAATGTGCCATCAAGAAAAATGACAAGGTGAAGGTGATTGCCGGCAAGGACAAGGGCAAGATCGGCAAAGTCCTCAAGGTGATCCGCAAGAAGGAGCGCATCCTGGTCGAGAAGGTCAACATCATCAAGCGTCACACCCGGCCGAATGCCAAGAACCGCCAGGGCGGCATCCTGGAGAGCGAGGCACCGATTCCCTGGGCGAATGTTATGCTGATGTGCAGCAAGTGCATGTCCGCTACCCGGTTGACCCGCAAGGCGCTGGAAGACGGCAAGAAGATCCGGTCCTGCGCCAAATGCGGCGAGGCCATCGAATCGTAAGGGCCGCCGGCGGAGGAGCAGCAGCATGAACCAGATGAAAGAGCGCTACGAAAAAGAAATTGTGCCCAAACTGATCGAGACCTTCAAGTATGCGAACCGCATGCAGGTCCCGAAGATTTCCAAGATCGTTCTGAACATGGGCTTGGGGGAAGCCATCCAGAACGTCAAAATTCTGGAAACGGCCGCCGAGGAGCTCAAAACCATCGCGGGGCAGCATCCGGTGATCACGCGGGCCAAAAAGTCCATCGCCGCTTTTAAATTGCGCGAAAACATGCCCATCGGGTGCATGGTCACGCTGAGGCAGGAGCGCATGTACGATTTTATGCAGAAGCTTGTGAACGTGGCCCTGCCGCGCGTGCGGGATTTCCGGGGGGTTTCCGGGAAAGCGTTCGACGGACGGGGCAATTACGCCCTTGGCATCAAGGAGCATATCATTTTCCCTGAGATCGACTACGACAAAATAGACAAGATTAAAGGGTTGAACGTGTGCATCGTGACCACCGCGCGTACCGACGAGGAAGGCAAGGAACTGCTGCGGTTGTTGGGGATGCCCTTCCGCAACTGATTCGGGCATCCCATTGCTCAAGGAGGACGATTTGGCAAAGAAGGCACTCAGGCTGAAAGCAACCCGGCCCCCCAAGTTCAAGGTACGCACCTACAACCGCTGCCCGATTTGCGGCCGTCCGCGCGCCTTCTTGCGGCGGTTTGGCGTCTGCCGCATCTGTTTTCGGAACATGGCCTCGCGGGGTAAGCTTCCGGGGGTGATCAAGTCCAGCTGGTGACCGCCGTTCGGGCCCCGGGCGAGGGCCGCCTCGTGCGGCCTGAGTTCCGGAACCGGCCCGGGGGTATGGATAGGAGAATCGTATGTCAATGACGGATCCAGTAGCCGACATGTTGACGCGCATCCGCAACGGCGCCAAGGCCAAATTCAGCAGCGTGGATGTGCCGGGATCGAAACTTAAAGTGGAAGTCGCCCGCGTCCTGAAAGACGAAGGGTTCATCAAGAACTACAAGTTCCTCAAGGACGGCAAGCAGGGCATTTTGCGCGTCTATCTCAAATACGGGCAAGGTCAGGACAGCGCGTTCCATGTCCTGGAGCGCACGAGCAAGCCCGGGCGCCGGACGTATGCCCGCAGCAAGAACCTCCAACCCGTTTTGAGCGGGATGGGGGTATCCATTCTGTCCACGTCGAAGGGCGTGATGACCGACAAGCAGGCCCGCCGGGAGAACATCGGCGGCGAAATTTTGTGCATTGTCAGCTGACCGGGCCGTTGTCCTGGCGCATGCTGCCGAGCAGGGGAGTCATGTATGTCGCGCGTAGGAAAAAAGCCGATTCCGATTCCACCCGGCACCCACGTGGTCTGCACGGATCGGGCGCTGGTTGTTGAAGGCAAAAAGGGCAAGCTCTCGCGGACACTGCATCCGGCCGTCGATCTGACCATCGGCGATGGGGTGGTGAACGTGGTGCTGGCCACCGAAACCAAGGACAGCCGTGCGCTGCAGGGTTTGACCCGCAGCCTGATCGCCAACATGGTGACCGGGGTTTCCCAGGGGTTTGAGCGCGTGCTGGAAATCAACGGCATCGGTTACCGGGCCGAGGTCAAGGGCAGCACCCTGGTGTTCCAGTTGGGTTTTTCCGCGCCGAAGGATTTTGAACTGCCGGCCGGGGTGAGCGCGACCGTAGAGAAAAACACGATCCTCAAACTGGCCGGCATCGACAAGGAAGAGCTGGGGCGCACGGCTGCGGCCATTCGTCGACTGCGCCCGCCGGAGCCCTACAAGGGCAAGGGGATCAAGTACGCCGAAGAGCGGATTCAGAAAAAAGCCGGCAAGACCGGGACCAAGTAACCGCATCCAACAAGGGTGATACGAAACCATGGGCGTGAACACGAAAAACGATCAGCGGGTGAAGCGCAAAATCCGAATCCGCAAGACTGTGAAGGGCAGCCCGGAGCGCCCGCGTCTGTCGGTCTTCCGCAGCGCCCGGCATATCTATGCACAGATCATCGACGACACCCGGGGCTGCACGCTGGTATCCGCCAGCAGTCGCGAGAAGACCGTGATAACGGCGAGCGCCGCGGCAAAGAAGATGGACAACGCCGTTCTGGTCGGTAAACTCGTGGCGGAGCGGGCCAAGGCCCAGGGCATCGAGAAGGTGGTGTTTGATCGCAACGGGTTCCTCTACCACGGGCGGGTCAAGGCCGTGTCGGAAGGTGCCCGGGAGGGCGGGTTGCAGTTCTAACGGCCGGTGGGCAGGCCGGGAATCCCGGCACTGCCGCCAGGTGAAGGAGGCAGTCTCTTGTTCAAGCATAGCAGCGAAGAACAGCAACTGATCGACAAAGTGGTCCACATCAACCGTGTGGCGAAGGTGGTCAAGGGCGGACGTCGGTTCGGGTTCAGTGCCATCGTTGTGGTCGGTGACGGCAAGGGCTCGGTCGGCTTTGGACTCGGCAAGGCCCACGAGGTCCCCGAGGCGATCCGCAAGGGCGTGGAAAAGGCCAAGAAAAACATGGTCAGCGTCTCTCTGGTCCAGGGGACCATCCCGTTTGAAGTCATGGGGCGCTTCGGCGCCGGCCGCGTGATGCTGCGACCGGCGGCCCAGGGCACGGGACTGATTGCCGGCGGGGCGGTGCGAGCCGTGTTGGAAGCGGTCGGTGTGCAGAACATCCTCACCAAGTGCATCGGGTCTCATAACCCGCACAACCTGGTTCGAGCCACGGTCCAGGGGCTGCAGCAGCTGGAGAGCCGGGACCAAGTGGCGGCCCGCCGGGGCGTGAGCCTCGAGCACATGGCTTAAGGTGTTCCCGCCGCCAGCCGGCGTCGCAGGGAGAAGGATGGATGTCATGACCGGAAGATTGAGAATTACATTGGTCAAAAGTATGATCGGCAGGCCGGAGCGGCAACGCCGCGTGCTCCGGGGGATGGGCTTAAACCGTCTTCAGCAGACGGTGGAATTGGAAGATACGCAGGCCATCCGAGGGATGGTCCGTAAAGTGTCCCACTTGGTGACGGCAGAGGAGAACACGGCATGAAGCTGCATGAACTAAAACCGGCAGCCAAGTCGCGCACCAAAGCCGGGCGCGTCGGGCGCGGGGTCGGCTCGGGCTGGGTCAAAACCGCCGGGCGGGGCAGCAAGGGGCACAAGGCCCGTTCGGGCGGACAGACACCGCCCGGGTTCGAGGGTGGTCAGATGCCCTTGCAGCGGCGCGTGCCAAAGCGCGGGTTTGTCAACATTTTTCGGAAGCGAATCGCCGTTGTAAACATCCGCGACCTGTCCCGATTCGAAAGCGGCGCGGTCGTGGACGGCGCTGCGCTGGTGAAGGCCGGGCTCGTGAAGGGAGAGTGGGACGGGATCAAGCTGCTCGGCAGTGGCGAGATCGGCCAAGCGCTGAATGTTAAACTGGCGCTCGTCAGCCGTGCCGCCCGGGAAAAAATAGAAGCGGCGGGCGGGAAGGTTGAGGTTGCGGCATGATCGGCGGTTTTGCCAACATTTTTAAAATCCCCGAGCTCAAGCGCCGCATCCTGTTCACCTTGGCGCTGTTGATTGTCTACCGCGTGGGGGTGCAGGTCCCGACCCCGGGGGTGGACAGCACGGCGCTGGCGTCCATCTTTGCCGCCGCCAAGGGGACCCTGCTCGGGCTGGTTGACATGTTTTCGGGCGGCGCGCTCGAACGGCTCTCGGTCTTCGCGCTGGGAATCATGCCCTACATCAGCGCCTCGATTATCTTGCAACTGCTGACCGTGGTCGTGCCGCACCTGGAGCAGCTCAAGAAAGAAGGCGAAGCCGGGCGCAAAAAGATCACCCAGTACACACGCTACGGCACGGTGGTGTTGAGCATCATTCAAGGCCTGGGAATTGCCGTCGGCCTCGAGACCATGACCGCCCCCGGTGGTGCCGCCGTGGTGCTGGCCCCGGGGTGGGGGTTTCGCCTGATGACGGTCATCACCCTCACGGCCGGCACGGCCTTCATCATGTGGCTGGGGGAGCAGATCACCGAGCGGGGAATCGGCAACGGTATATCGCTCATCATTTTCACCGGCATCGTCTGCCGGATGCCGGTGGCCATCGGTCGCACGTTCCAGTTGCTGTCCACGGGTGAGATCGGCATCTTTCTTGTGATCGTTTTAATCGTGATGATGGTGGCTGTTGTCGGTGTGATCATTTTCGTTGAGCAGGGCCAGCGGCGGATATCGGTTCAGTACGCCAAACGCGTGGTCGGCCGGCGCATGTACGGCGGTCAGAGCACGCATCTGCCCCTGAAAATCAACAGTGCGGGCGTTATTCCGCCGATTTTTGCCTCGTCGATCATCATGTTTCCGGCGACGATCGCGAGTTTTATCAACGTGCCTTGGATGAAGTCCATCGCCGATGCCCTCATGCCCGGGCAAGTCCTATATGAGGTCATCTTTGTCGGCTTCATCGTTTTTTTCTGCTACTTCTACACCGCGGTGACCTTCAACCCCACGGATGTGGCGGACAACATGAAAAAGGCCGGCGGTTTTATCCCGGGTATCCGGCCCGGCCGTCGCACGGCAGAGCACATTGACCGTGTCTTGAGCCGGATCACTCTGGGCGGTGCGCTTTATGTGTCGGTGATCTGCGTGCTGCCGTCGATCCTGATCAGCCAGTTCAACGTGCCGTTTTATTTCGGCGGTACGGCGCTGCTGATCGTTGTGGGGGTGGCGATCGATACGATTTCCCAGATCGAGAGCCACATGCTCACGCGGCATTACGAGGGGTTCCTGAAAGGCGGCAGTGGCCGCATCCGGGGCCGGCATTAGCAGGGGGCTGCATCCTCGGCTGGGAATGCCGGTGCGGTGAGGGCGGAGCGGGAGCAATTAATGGCCAAAGAGGAAGCAATACGGGTCGACGGTGTCGTGCTCGAGACGCTGCCCAACGCAATGTTTCGGGTGGAGCTCGAGAACAAGCACCAGGTGCTGGCCCACATCTCCGGGAAGATGCGCATGCATTTCATCAAGATCCTGCCGGGAGACAAGGTGACCCTTGAACTGTCGCCCTACGACCTCACCCGCGGGCGTATTGTCTACCGGTCGAAATGAATCGAATGCAACGGTGCGAAGGTTGTGCGGCGGGTGCGGCTCCGGCCGCCGGTGGAAGGAGAACCATCCAATGAAAGTCAGGGCGTCAGCAAAAAAAATGTGCCCCAAATGCAAGATCGTGCGGCGCAAAGGTGTTGTGAGGGTGATCTGCGAAAACAAGCGGCATAAACAGCGGCAGGGATAAGGAGGGCTTCAACCGTGGCACGCATAGCGGGCGTCGACTTGCCCAGAAACAAGCGGATTGAAATCGGGTTGACCTACATCTACGGGATCGGGCAGTCCACCTCTCAAAAGATCCTGGCCCAGCTCGACATCGATGGGAACCTTAAGACCGATGATTTGACCGAATCCCAGATCAACAGCATCCGCAAGGTGATCGACGGCGAGCTCAAGGTGGAGGGCGAGCTGCGCACGGATCTGTCGATGAGCATCAAGCGCCTCATGGACTTGGGCTGCTATCGCGGGCTGCGCCACCGAAAAGGCCTGCCGGTGCGCGGTCAGCGCACGCATACGAATTCGCGTACCCGGAAGGGTCCGCGTCGGGCCACGGTCAAGAAGAAGGTGCTCACCAAGAAATAGGGGCGGCTGAGCCCCCGTCATGACATGACCATCACGCGCATAACGCAGACAGGGTAAGCTATTTATGGCAACCAAAGGATCCCAAGCGAAAAAGAAGGTCAAGCGGAACGTCGCCAGCGGCGTCGTCCATATCCAGTCCACCTTCAACAACACGATCGTGACGATCACCGACCACACCGGAGGCACGGTGGCGTGGTCGAGCGCCGGGGTGCTCGGCTTCAAAGGCTCGCGCAAGAGCACCCCGTTTGCCGCCCAGGTGGCTGCTGAAAATGCGGCCAAGAAAGCCATCGAACAAGGCATGAAAACCGTCGTGGTCTATATCAAGGGCCCCGGCCCCGGCCGAGAGTCCGCCTTGCGGGCCCTCCAAAACACCGGATTCAACGTCACCTCCATCAAGGACGTGACCCCCATTCCCCACAACGGGTGCCGGCCCCCGAAGCGCCGGCGTGTGTAGTCCCGAGAGGGGCTGGCGCAACCCCATGTAATCGTTTCACAGGGAGGCTACTTTGGCAAAGTACAGCGGTTCGGATTGTCGGATGTGTCGACGCGAAAACATCAAGCTGTTTTTGAAGGGAGATCGATGCTATTCGGACAAATGCGCTTTTGACCGACGGTCATACCCGCCCGGCCAGCACGGTGAGCGCCGTGGGCGCAAGATGTCCGACTATGGCATTCAACTGCGGGAGAAGCAGAAGATCAAACGCATTTACGGCCTCTCTGAAAAGCAGTTCCACCTGTTCTTCGAGCGGGCTGAACGCCGCAAGGGCATCACCGGGACCAATCTGCTCGTGGCGCTGGAGCGCCGGCTCGACAATATCGTTTATCGCCTGGGCTTCGCCAACTCTCGCACCCAGGCCCGCCAGATGGTTCAGCACAACCATTTTCTCATCAACGGCAAGAAGGTGAACATCCCGTCTTACCCGGTCAAGGTCGGCGATGCCGTGGAGGTCCGCGAGCGCAGCAGAAAAATCCAGAACATCCAGGATTCCCTGGATGCCGTGGTCCGGCGGGGAATCCCCGCGTGGCTGGATTTGGAAAAGGACAACCTCAAGGGCATCGTCAAAGGCATGCCGGTGCGTGAAGACCTGACCATGCCGATGCAGGAGCAGCTCGTCGTCGAACTGTATTCCAAGTAGCGGGATAGGCGCTGCCCGAAAGGCGCGGCGGATGGCGGGCCGGGTTTTGCAGGCCCCGCCGGAGAAACCCCCCCGAGGAAACGAGGAGAACCCAAGATGCCGTCTGATGCAATGATGTACATGAACTGGCAGCAGATCATCCGGCCCCAAAAAATTCAGGTCACCAGCAATCCGACGTACGGCAAATTTGTATGTGAACCGCTGGAGCGCGGGTTCGGGATCACGATCGGCAACTCGCTGCGCCGGATCATTCTGTCTTCTTTGCATGGCGCGGCCGTTACCGCAGTGAAGTTCGACGGAGTCATGCACGAGTTCAGCGTGATCCCCGGCGTGTTGGAGGACGTGTCCGAGATCCTTCTCAATTTAAAGGAAGTGCGCTTTAAAGTGGACGATGCCAAACCCAAGACGGTTCGCCTCGAAGTGACGGGGGAGGGGGAGGTGACCGCCGGCCAGATGGTCAGCGACGATGGGCATTGCACGGTGCTGAACCCGCAGCAGCACATCGCCACCCTCTCGGAGAAGGTTTCTCTCAAGATGGTCATGACGGTGAAGACCGGACGAGGCTACGCGCTGGCTGAAGCCAACAAGGACGAGGAGGCCCCGGCCGGAACGATCCCGGTCGATGCTGTCTTTTCGCCGATCCGCCGGGTCAACTACGTGGTGGGCAATGCCCGCGTCGGGCAGCGCACCGATTACGACAAGCTGACCATGGAGGTGTGGACGGACGGCAGCATTCTGCCGGAGGATGCCGTTGCGTATGCCGCCAAGATCCTCAAGGAGCAGGTGAGCATTTTCATCAACTTCGAAGAGGGACGAGAGCCCGAGCCCATGCGGAAGCACGACGGGCGGGAGATCCCCAAGTTCAACGAAAACCTCAATCGCAGCGTCGATGAGCTCGAGCTCTCGGTTCGCAGCGCCAACTGCCTCAAGAACGCCGACATTCACAAAATCTGGCAACTGGTGAGCAAGTCCGAGTCCGAGATGTTGAAAACCAAAAACTTCGGGCGCAAGTCCTTGAACGAAATCAAAGAAGTTCTTTCCGAAATGGGGCTGTCGCTGGGAACGAAGCTGGATGGATTCACGGTGCCGCAGGAAGAGAGTCAGGAAGGAGAGTAATCGGTTTTATGAGACATCGCAAGGCCGGACTCAAACTGGGCCGTAAAACGAGTCACCTCAAATCCCTGTTTCGCAATTTGGTGACCTCCCTGTTCAAGCATGACCGTATTCGCACCACCGACACCAAGGCCAAGGAGTTGCGTCGTTGGGCGGATCATCTGGTCACGCTGGCCAAGCGCGGGGACCTGCACGCACGCCGGCAGGCGCTGTCGATCGTCCAGGAAAAAGCAGTGGTTCACGCATTGTTTGAAAAAGCAGGCGACCGTTTCGGTAAAATATCGGGTGGTTATACCCGTCTCGTCAAGCTCGGGCTGCGTCCCGGCGACGCGGCGCCCATGACGCTGATCGAACTGGTCGGCGCCGAAGAAAAGACCAAAAAGAAGGCCAAGAAGAAGCCGCCTGCCAAGGCGGCCGCCGGCAAGAAAACGACCGCCGGTAAGACAGGAAAAAAGAGCCGCACCTCAGCGGCGGCCACCTCTGAGGCTGCCCCTGGCGGCGAGGATGCGCCCAAGCGTGCTTCTGGAAAAAATGCGGCCCCCCATACCGCATCAGAGGAGGGGGCGACTCCGGCTCCGAAGAAAACACGCGCCCAGAAAAAAGAAACCGAGAAATAGACCCCGCTCCGCCACACCCCGGCCTGAAAACCGGGGTGTTTTTTTTGGGGGGAGAGACTTCTGTAAATTGCATCTATCTGTATCTTGGGGGTGTTTCTGGAGCATTGGGCTTGCATCGGATGGCGATTTTCTCCAGGGCCTCGGTGGCCGCTTCCCGGATGTCCGCCGCGGCGGATCGCTGCATGACGCTGCTGATCGTTGGCGGCAGTCACAACTTCCCCACCTCTCCGGACAGGAACAGGATGTCCCCCCGCACCGGCTACGATCCCGCCTCAAACCGGCCCCTCAGCTGCTCCAACGCTTCTCTTCCCAAAGCGGGGCTTAGTGCCGCAAGTGCCTCGATCGCCACCATGGCCCCCAGACGCACCGACCAGTTGGCGTGGCACACCAGCTCCAGCAAGGCCGGAAAGACGGCGGTGCGGTTCCACCGTCATTTCCGCTACCCCTCGCGCAGAACCCTCCCGCAGCTTCATTTCCAACGACACCGGCCCCACATCGGCAGGGTCGTGCGTGGCCAGCAGCGTGACGATTTCCTGGAGGCTGAGCGCGCCCGACCACCGAAACCGGCCATCGAGGACCGCCGTCGGCACGGCGTGGATGGGGTCGCGATCGGCCAGCTCCGGAAAGAGGGCGCTATCGATGACGCTCAGCCGGATCAGAGGGGTGGCGGCGGCCAAGGGGGTGAACCGGCGCACCGCGTTCGGGCAGTGCCCGCACTGGACCCTGACATGCAAATCTATGGCGGCCGAAAGGTTCATGGCGGCGACGCGTCCGAGAATCTCCGGCGCGGGAGTGCGGGCATCCGCCCGATCGGGTGTCTTGATTTTCGAGGTTCTTCCCGTTATGATGCGCACCGGATGTGTCGCTAAACTTAGAGGCGAGCCGACATCGCGGAACCCAAGAAGGAGAGGAATCGATGGATTTTGCATTTTCAAAAGAACTCGAAATGCTTCGAAAGGCCGTCCGTGAGTTTGCGGAAAAAAAGATCGCGCCCAACGCGGGCGAATGGGACAGCGCGCATCACTTCCCTTACAAAGAGGCCATCAAACCCATGGGGGATCTGGGTTTCTTCGGGACCGTGATTCCCGAGGAATACGAGGGCGAAGGCATGGGGTTTCTGGCGGCCATGATCGTGAGCGAGGAAATCGCCCGGGCGTCCAGTTCCCTGAGGGTGCAGGTCAACATGCAGACGTTGGGCTGCGCCTACACCATTTATAAATACGGCAGCGAGGCCCTGCGTCGAAAATACATTCCCAATCTCGTCCGGGCCGAGTTTGTGGGCGGCTTTGCGATCACGGAACCCGATGCCGGTTCGGATGTGATGGCCATGCAGTCCAGCGCCGAGGACAAGGGCGACCACTGGCTGCTCAACGGCTCCAAGACTTGGATCTCCAACGCTCAGGTGGCCGATGTGCTGATTTACTATGCCTACACCGACCGCAGCAAAGAATCCAAGGGCCTGTCGGCCTTCGTCCTGGAACCGAAGAACTTCAACGGCGTGAAAACCACTCAGCTGGAGAAGATGGGCTCTCACTCCTCGCCGACGGGCGAAGTGTTCCTATCGGACTGCCGCATCCCCAAGGAGAATATTTTAGGCGCCCCGGGCGATGGAGCCAGAATCGTGTTCAGCTCCCTCAACCAGACCCGCCTGTCGGCGGCAGCTGGAGCGGTCGGTTTGTCCCAGGCCTGTCTGGATGCGGTGGTCAAGTACGCCAACGACCGCAAGCAGTTCGGGAAGAAGATCGGCGAGTTTCAGATGAACCAGGACCTGATCGCCCAGATGTCGGCTGAAATCGAGGCGGCGCGGCTGCTGGTCTACAAGGCTGCTTGGGCCAAGGATCAGGGGCGGCTCGATAACGGGTTGGACGTTGCCCAGGCCAAATACTTTGCCGGTGAAGTCGTCACCCGGTGCGCGACCTACGCCATGCGGATCATGGGTGCCTACGGGTACTCGACCGAGTACCCCGTGGCGCGCTATTTTCGCGATGCCCCGACCTACACCATGGTGGAAGGTTCGGCCAACATCTGTAAGTGGATCATTGCCCTGGATCAGCTCGGTATTCGTAAAGCCAATCGCTGACAAAGCATAGGGCATAGGGCATGGGGCATAATACCCTGAAGGGGCGGCTATGTTTTTTTTAACCGCGCTGCTCCGGGCTCTAAGCGCTTTGCCTCAATTCAATCCGGAAAGGAGCTGCGCATGGATATCGTTGTGTTGGTAAAGCAGGTGCCCGACACGGAGTCTCTCGTTCAGATCGCCGGCGACGGGGTGTCGATCAGGAAGGAGGAGATCAAATGGGTGATGAACCCCTATGATGAACTGGCCGTGGAAGAGGCCCTGCGCATCAAGGAAGCCAAAGGCGGCAGTGTCACCGTGGTGTCGGTCGGCCCGCAGAAGGCCCAGGAGAGCATCCGCACGGCGTTGGCCATGGGTGCCGACAAGGGCATCCACATCAACGATCCTGCGGCGGAAGGCAGCGATGCATTGGCCACCGCCAAACTTCTGGCCGCTGCCGTCAAAGGTTTGCCCTTCGACCTGATGATCTGCGGGCAGCGGGGGGTGGACGAAGACAATTACCAGGTCGGAGCCGCTGTAGCCGAATATCTCGACATCCCGCAGATCTCGCTGGTGAACAAGGCCGAAGTGCTGGACGGCAAAATCCGTTGCCACCGAGTCATCGAAGGCGGGACGGTGGTGGTGGAGGCGCCGCTGCCGGCGCTTTTCACGACCCAGCGCGGGTTGAACGAACCGCGCTACGCATCGCTGCCGGGCATCATGAAGGCGAAGAAGAAGCCCTTGGAGGTGAAAACGATGGCGGACCTGGGGATAGCGCCCTCCGCAGTCGGTGCGGCCGGACGCAAAGTGCTCATCCAGGCGCTGCGGCTACCGCCGGAACGCAAGGCGGTGCGCATGATCCAAGCTGGGACCCCCGAGGCGACGGCGGCTGAGCTTGTCCGAATCCTGCATGCGGAAGCGAAACTGATTTAGACCCGAGGCGGGTGGAAAGGAGACGTTCATGGCAAAGGGCGTGGTGGCAATTACGGAGCAGCGGGACGGGGCGTTCCGCAAGGTATCCTACGAAGTCGTGAGCGAGGGCCGGCGCATCGCTGACGCCCTGTCCTGCGCCCTGACGGCGGTCGTCATGGGTTCGGGCGTGGAGGCCTTGGCAGGCGAGATGCAAGCCTTCGGGGCCGACTCGGTGCTGGTTTTGGACGACCCGGGGCTGGCGGACTACCGAACCGACGCCTATGTCAACGGGTTGAGCGCCTGCCTGGCGCCCGTCGACCCGGCGGTGGTGGTGGTCGGTGCCACGGCCCAGGGCAAGGATCTGGCGGCGCGTCTGGCGGCCCGGTTGGATGCGGGCCTGGCCATGGACTGCACCGCTGTGGCGGTGCAGGGCGGCGAGATCACCTGCACCCGGCCGATGTTCGGAGGCAAGCTATTCGCCGATGTCAAAATCCAGGGCACCCCTCAACTGATCGCACTGCGTCCCAACGTCATGCCGATCCAGCGGGTCGCCCGCAACGCCGTTGTTGAGAAGCCGGCGGTCCAGCTGGGCAGCGTGAAGACGACCGTGGTGGAGAAGGTGATGGATGCCGGCGGCAAGGTCGAGCTGACCGAGGCCGAAGTCATCGTTTCCGGCGGCCGCGGCACGGCCGGTAACTTCACCCCCCTGGAGGAACTGGCGGGCGCGTTGGGTGGTGCGGTCGGGGCGTCACGCTCCGCCGTAGACGAGGGCTGGCGCAAACACAGCGACCAGGTGGGCCAGACCGGCCGCGTGGTGTCTCCGACGCTCTACATCGCCTGCGGCATTTCCGGTGCGATTCAGCACCTGGCCGGGATGTCCACCTCCAAGGTGATCGTGGCCATCAACAAGGATGCGGAAGCGCCGATTTTCGCCAAAGCCGATTACGGCATCGTCGGCGATATCTTCCAGTTGGTGCCGGCGATCAGCGCGGCCGTTAAAAAAATCAAGTCCTGATGGTCACGACCATCCCGGGGGCGCAGACATGGAACGCGAACAGCTCGAATTCGATGTGGTGTTTGTCGGGGGCGGACCGGCGAATCTGGCGGGGGCCATCCATCTGAAACACCTCGCGGCCCAGGCCGGGCGGGAGGTTGAAATCTGCCTCATCGAGAAAGCCGAATCCATCGGTGCGCACTCGCTGAGCGGGGCTGTGCTCGACCTCAAAGCGCTTACGGAGCTCATCCCGGACTACCGCCTGCGCGGCTGCCCGCTCGAGGAGACGGATTTGCGCGACGGGATCTTCTACCTCGCACCCCGCGGGCAGATCCGCCTGCCGGTGACGCCTGCGTTCATGCACAACGCAGGGTGCGCCGTCATCAGTCTTTCGAAATTTTGCGCTTGGCTTGGCACCGTGGCCGAGGAGTTGGGAGTGAACATCTTCCCGGGGTTTGCCGGCGCTGAGGTCCTTTACGACACGAGCGGCCGGCGCGTGGTCGGCGTGCGCACCGGCGACAAGGGCATCGGCAAGGACGGTAACCCCAAGTCCAATATGGAACCCGGTGTCGATCTGCGCGCGGCGGTGACGGTTCTCGGCGAAGGGCCCAAGGGCAGCCTCATCCGGGAGATCGGCAAGACGCTTGGGGTTTTTGACGGGAAGATGCCTCAGGTCTTCGAAACCGCCATCAAGGAAGTGATCGAGCTCCCGGCCGACAGCGGCTTTCTGAGCTCGCCCTTCACCGTGGTCCACACCTTCGGATTCCCACTGGGGCTGGACACCAAGGGCGGAGGGTTTGTCTACCGCATGAAGGAGAACCGGGTCTCGCTGGGGCTGGTGGTGGGCCTGGACTACGAGAACCCGATGCTCGAGCCTTACCAGGAGTTTCTGCGCTTCAAGCGCCACCCGCTGATCGCCGGCATGATCCGCGGCGGAAAGGTGCTGCAGCAGGGCGCCAAGACACTGGCGGCAGGGGGCTGGTACACGATGCCGCAGCTGGCAGTGGACGGGGCCCTCTTTGTCGGCGACAGCGCGTCCATGCTGAATGTGCAGCGCCTGAAAGGAATCCACACGGCCATGAAATCGGGCATGCTGGCCGCCGAGACCGCCATGACGGCCATAGACCGAGGCGATGCCTCCGTCGCCGTGCTGAGCGAGTATGCCGCTCGGGTGGAGACCAGCTGGATCCGGGCCGAGCTGCTTGCGGCGCGGAACTTCGGGCAGGCCCTGTCGCGCAAAGGGTTGGGCAAGTTCATCACCGTGGGAGCTCAGATGGTCTCCGGCGGCCGTGGGTTTGTCGACCCGATGAAGACGGTCGATGACGCCGCCACGCTGAGGAGCGGGCCTGCAAACGCGGCCGCACCGGTCGCGGACCTGGACGGCAAGCTCTATCTCGACAAACTCACCGGGGTCTATCTTTCGGGAACCCAGCACGAAGAGGACCAGCCGTGCCACCTGGTCATCCCTGATCCGGAGCTGTGTGTGACGCGCTGCTGGGAGACCTATCGCAGCCCCTGCACCCGGTTTTGCCCGGGGCAGGTCTACGAGATGGAGGAGGAAGGCGGCCGCCCGCGGCTGAAGCTCAACCCGTCCAACTGCCTGCACTGCAAAACCTGCGAGATCAAGGACCCGTTCAAGAACATCATCTGGACCTGCCCGGAAGGGGGGGGTGGGCCAAACTATACGATCACCTGAGGCGCGGCCGCGGTCAGGCACATCTGGGGGGCGGCAGCATGCGCCGAGGGCTTCGCGAAAGGTTTCCTCGGAGGCGGTTCGAATGGGAGATGATCTGGTCGAAAAAACCAAGAAGACGGCGGAGCTCTATTTCAAGGACGTCCATGACGAGCGGCCATTTGATCTTTGGAAAGCCTTCGACAAGGACCTGGCCAAGGACCTGTCTCTCTTTATCACCGGCCGAATGTACGCCCGGGAAAAGATCCCGCACCGGACCCGTCAGCTCATCACGGTGGCCTGCCTGACGGTGTTGTCCCGCCCGGACGAGTTGAAGCTGCACATCCAGGCGGCGCTCAACGTCGGCTGCCGCCCCGAGGAGATCGCCGAGGTGATTTTCCAGACCTTTGTCTACGGGGGCATGCCGGCCGCCAATGTCGCTCTCAAAACCCTCCGGTCCGTTTTGATCGAGCGCGGCCTCTGGAACCAATGAGCCGCATTGGGGCCCCCGAGGACATCGCTCAAGCGGAGGTGGTTCTATTCAGTGAGGCGTCATCCTGAGATCCGCGTCCACCCATCCCGGACCAGCATTATCCCATACCCGATCAGCAGCACCCCGAGCAGCCGCATGATCCAGAGATAGAGCCCGCCTTTCATGAACTTGCGCGAGCCGTGCACAAGCCTGGCCAGAAGTGCCTTGGAGCCCACGATGAAAAAAAAGAAAGCCCCCAGAAAGGCGGCGGCGTGGACCCATGAAATCAGGGCCGCGCTCAAAATGGCCGGCACGCCGACGCTGACCCAGAAAACATAGGGGTTCGGGTTGAGAAGGTTGATGGCGATACCCTTGCGGATGGAATGGGGCTCTGAGCCGGCCAGCGGGATCTCCACCCCTTCGACCCGCAGGCTCCCGTAACCCAGCCACAGCAGAAAAACCCCGCCGGTGAGAGAAACGGCGCCGAAGGCGAGCGGGGTGCCCACTGCGTGCTCCAGGACGAGCAGGGCCAACAGGATGATCGGAATATCCGTCAGGATGGGGGCGATGGCCACCTGAAGCCCGGAGCGCAAGCCGTGGCGCAGGGTCTCACCGATCACCAGGACGGTGAGCGGACCCGGTGAGAAACCCGCGGCCAGCCCCAGCAGGCTGCCCTTGCCCAGCACATATAGGAGGTGCGGGTCCACGGCTCACCCCAGCCCAACGTCCAGGCTCATCATGATCGCGAACCCGAGCATGACGCCCACCGTGGCAACGTCGCTGTGTTTATCCTGCCGCGCCGAGGGAATCAACTCCTCGGCCACCACGTAGATCATGGCACCGGCGGCGAAGGCCAGGGCATAGGGTAGAACCGGCTTCATCAGCACCACCGCCAGGGCGCCGGTCACGCCGGCCAGCGGCTCCACGATGCCTGACACTTGCCCATACCAGAAGCTTTTGCGGCGCGAAAGCCCTTCGCGCCGGAGGGGTACGGATACCGCTGCCCCCTCGGGGAAGTTTTGGATCCCGATGCCGAGTGCCAACGCCATGGCACCCGCAAGAGAGGCGGAGGGCAGATCGGCCGCCAAGGCACCGAAGGCGACCCCCACGGCCAGACCCTCCGGGATGTTGTGGATGGTGATCGCCAGCACCAAAAGAATGCTGCGGCGCCAGCACGTGGGAACGCCCTCGGCACACTCGGTCGGAAGGCCGGGGTGCAGATGAGGCAGGATGCGGTCGACCAGCCAGATAAAGAAGCCGCCGGCCAGAAAGCCCACCGCAGCCGGGACCCATGCAGGGCCGCCGTCGGCCTCCGCCATCTCGATGGCGGGCGCCAGCAGCGACCAGTAGCTCGCCGCGATCATGACGCCCGCGGCAAACCCCAGCATGCCGTCCAGCACCTTGCGGTCGATGGTTTTGAAGAAAAACACGAGACCGGCCCCCATGGCCGTCAACCACCACGTGAAAAGCGTTGCTCCCAGCGCCTGAAGCACGGGGTGAAGGGAAACAAACCAGTCGAACAGCATCGGGAATCTCCTCGCCGGCAAATGTTCTATCCGTGCGGTCCGGTGCGGCGATCAGCCGCTGCTTCCCGCACGGCGTTGCTTTTGTTTTGACGCGGGCCACGCGCGGATGAGCTGCAGCACCTCGCGCACCCAGGCGCATTCACACTCGGCCGGGCAGGGGCTCAGCTCCGTGCAGCGGAGGCAATGCCCCGGGCACTCGTCAGTACCGGTTCGGCAGCCGCTGAAAAACGGTCCGGAATAAAGGTCTTTGAAACGCCCCGAGCGGATCGCCAGTGTGGTGCCGCAGCGGTGATGGTTGAAAAGAAAGAGGCCCAGCTCGGTATCTTCGAAATCGACCTGATACCCGATTAACTCCAGCTCGGGGTCTTCGAGAAACCGGTCGCGGTCCGGCCAAACCTCCGAACACAGCGGGCATGTTTTAAATGGGCTCATACCGCATCAGGCTCCCTTGCAAGGGCACCATAGGGTCGGGCGGCTTTAGAATCAAGTCCCCTGTGCGGGCCGCCTGCAAAGGGAACCCAAAAGGCTGCAGATAGAGCTTGCCAAGGGCTGCAGATCATTCTACGGTGTGCACTCACGGCAACCTACCAATGGAGTCAATGATGACGGAAGACAAAGACGAGGCGGTCTATGTGCGGGTGCGGGACCTGGCGGGCAACGAGTTCGTTTGTCCGATCGACGCTCTTAAAAACCCCAAAGACGTCAGCGACGACGAGTTGGACCATTGCGTGGACGATGCAACCGTCAAGCGCTATTCCGGAAACATCCGGTTGAAGGAGTAGACGGCGGACCCGGGATCCTCCGACATTGTGCTGCCGGTCGCTTCCCGCTTCGTCCAGGGGCCCTTTATCCCCGCGTTGACCACCTGCCTGGCGGCCTTCCTTTTGTTCTAATATCCGGGGGGATCGGCCGGCATTACGTTGAGCGGGTTCGGCTTCCAGCGCTTCGGGTGGGACGGCGTGAGCGGATTGGGGCTTCTTCTGGTTGTAATGATAGGTGCGGCCGGAAATCGTGGAGATGAGGGCTCAGGCTCCGCGTGCCTGGAGCAGTTGGTTCATGGAAGGCCCGGCGGCGACTCATGTCGGCGAAGCCCTTTTTGGGATTTGGGATTGAAATGCCTTCTACCGTGCGATAAAAACTGCCAAAAACAAGGCACGTCGATGGAGCCTGATCGCCGGCCCGGTCAAGCCCGATACCAGGTGAGCGTTTGTTTCACTTCTGGGACCGGTTCGGCGCCCGGCGAGCTTTTCAGTAAAATTCAATCTGTCTCGATTGCGTGGAGGTTTCCATGTTGTGGGTCACTCGTTCCCATGTTCACGTCGACCGGGTCGCCTGCCCCTGGTTGATCACGCGGTTTATCGATTCGGAGGCGCAGTTTCTCTTCGTGCCCAAGGGCGAGGTGATGGGCGCAGCCGAACGCGAGGGGGCCGTCCCGTTTGACAGCCCCGGCGCTGTTTTGAATCACGAGGCGGATTTGTGCACCTTCGACGTCATCATCCGCAACTACGGTTTGACGGACCGGGCCCTGCTGCGGATGGCCAAGATCGTGAACGCCGCGGACACCGACCGACTCGACAAGGACCCCCGGGCCGCCGGATTGGAAGCCATCGCCGTAGGGTTCAGCCTGCGCTACCCCGACGACATGCAGAACATCGAGCGGCAGTTCGAGGTCTATGACGCGCTCTACGCCTGGTGCCGCCTCGAGACGGCCAAGGAGAAGTACTTGAACTGACGGCGGTCCGACATTGCCGTGGGAAATCAGCCCCCAGGTGAATTTTGTCGGTGCTTCCCTGTTCGGGCCTGGGCGCCATTCTCTTTGCGCTGCGGGGAAGCGCCGAAGAGCCGACCCGGCCGCCGGCGCCCTAAATTTCCGTTTACACGGAGGTGTCTTCGACTAAAAATCGAGACAGGACAGTACGCACCTTAAAAGCACAGGAGGCGACATGGCGGACTTGGAGCTGATGCGGGAATTGAGCCTGGAGAGCGATGCCAGGATCGTGATGCTGGTCATGGACGGCCTGGGCGGAATGCCGCGGCAGCCGGGAGGCCCGACCGAACTCGAATTCGCCCGTACACCGAACCTGGACCGCCTGGCGTCGGAGAGCATGCTGGGGCTGTCGATCCCGATCGGCCACGGCATCACACCGGGATCCGGCCCGGGGCACATGGCCCTCTTCGGATACGATCCGGTCAAATTCCTCATCGGCCGCGGGGTGCTGGAGTCGCTCGGCATCGGGTTCGCCTTGACTGCGGACGATCTGGCCGCGCGCGGCAATTTCTGCACGGTCGACGAGCAGCTGCGCATCACCGACCGCCGCGCCGGCCGCATCCCCACGGATAAATGCGCCGAGCTGGTTCAAAAGCTTCGCGCTATCCGGCTGCCCGGTGTGGAGATTTTCGTCGAGCCGGTCCAGGATTACCGCTTTGCCCTGGTCTTTCGAGCACCAGGTCTTTCCGCCCGGCTCAACGAGACCGATCCGCAGAAAACAGGGGTTCCCCCGCTGTTCGTGGCCGCTCAGGCCGACGAGGCAAAACCCTCCGCCGACGCCGCCAACCGCTGGATCGCCGCTGCGCGCGAGATCCTTAAAGCGGAGCAGCCCGCCAACATGGTCACCCTGCGGGGGTGGGCCAAGGAGCCGGGTCTGCCGCAGTTCAACGATGTCTACAAGCTCAAGGCCTTATCGCTGGCCGTTTACCCCATGTACAAGGGGTTGACCACGCTGGTGGGGATGAAGGTGATACAGGGGCTGCGCCATTTGGACGACCAGCTGGCGGCGCTTGCGGCGAACTGGAAAACCTATGATTTCTTCTTTGTGCACTACAAGTACACCGACAGCCGCGGCGAGGACGGGAACTTCGAGGCCAAGGCGGCCGAGATCGAGAAGGTGGATGCAATCCTCCCGCGCATTCTCGAGCTGAAGCCCGATGTGCTCATCGTCACCGGCGATCACAGCACCCCGGCTGTGTGGAAGGCCCACTCCTGGCACCCGGTACCGACCCTGCTGCACGCACCGGGCCGCGGGCGCACGAACGCCGTGCAGGGATTCGGGGAGAGCGAATGCCTAAAGGGTGCGCTCGGACAGTTTCCGGCCGTTGACCTGATGCCGATGGCGCTGGCCTATGCCGGGCGCATGGCGAAATTCGGCGCATGAGGCGTCGCAGGGGGTAAGCCCTTTCAGAGACCGGGCGCGGAGCGGTTGATTGTGGCGCCGCCCTATGTGCGCACGACCAATCTGGCATCGACGGCAAAGAGCTCGTTCCCGGTGCCCTTGAGCGGGTTTAGGTCGATTTCTGCAATAGCGGGGGCGTCGACGACCAGGCAACTAAGCCTTATCAGGGCATCCGCTAGGGCGTCGAGCGATACGCCCTTGGCGCCGCGCACGCCCTGAATCAGTGGAAATCCGCGAACGCTCCGGATCAGGTTCAGGGCCTCCTCTTTAGACAGCGGCGCCAGACCGAAGGCGGCATCATCGAGCACCTCGGCGTGGATTCCGCCCAGGCCGACCATCACCACGTGCCCAAAGCCCTCTTCGCGCACGGCGCCGAGAATGACTTCCGTTCCCGCGATCATTTTTTGCACCATAACCCCCACCGCCCCGGGAATGGCCGCAAGCTCCGCAAAAACATGCTCGGCCCGGCGCCGGCTGGCAACCCCCACCCGGACCCCGTTGACATCGCTCTTGTGCAGGACGCCGGCGGCCTTCAACACCAGCGGGAAGCCGATCTGCGCGCAGGCCCGTTTGAGCTCCGCGGGCGTGGCTGCGACGATCTGGGGCGGCAGGCGGAACCCGGCCGCGTTCAGAACCGCCTCGACCGCGCAGGGCGAGGCCACACCGGTCCATCCGCTGACGGCGGCGCCGACGGCGGCAGGGTCATAGTCCTGCAGGCGTTCGGGGGGTGGGAAAAGGCGGGGTCGGTTGAGGATCCGCCCGAGCGCCCGGCCGGCCGACACCTCATCGTCGAGATACACCCCGCCCTCCACTTTGAACGATGCGAGCGCGGTTGCGCTCGTGGTGGCCGAGCAGATGACGGGGACGATCGGCAGGGACCCGGTCCGGGCTGCCTGCAGGGTTTCGCGGAAAACCTCCCCCTCGTCCACGATGCCCGGGGCCCCGTCGATGGTGACGATTACATCCAGGCGTTGCCCCTCCTCCGCGTTCAGGAGGCTCAATATCCGGCGCGTCCGCAGGCCGTCTTTCGACGGCAGGCAATCGAGCGGGTTGGCCACGGTGGCCTCCGTCGGCAACAGGGCCCTCAGCTGCTCCCGGGTGCCCTCCCGCAGCGGGGGCAGGTCGAAGTCCTGCCGGTGCAGTTCGTCGGCGAGCATCACCCCGGGGCCTCCGGCGCTGGTGACGATGCAGGCCCGGTTCCCCCTGATCGGGCCGCCGGCGGCGGTGAGCGCGCAGGCGATGTCGATCATTTCGGTTTTGCTGCCTACGCGGATGATGCCCGCCTTGTCGAAGAGCGCCTGGACGGCACGGTCCGGGGTGGCCATGGCGCTGGTGTGGCTCAGCGCAGCCCGGGCGCCGGCGGGGGTGACGCCGGATTTGATGCCGATCAGGGTGCAGCCCTTTGCGGCCAGGCTGCGGGCGTGGCGCAGCAGATCGGCCGGCTTGCGGATCGCCTCGATATAAAGCAGGAGGGTGCGAGCGCTGTCCGGGCCGAAGTTGTGATCGAGCAGCCCCAGGATCTCCTCGATCCCGACCTGGATGGAGTTGCCCAGGTTGACGGTGTTGCTGAAGGCAAGCCCCCGCACCAGGGCCTGTTCGACCACGAAGTCCATGGTGGCGCCGGAGCCGCAGATGAGGTCGATGCGGCCGGGAATGGGCCGAGTGAGGATTCCGGCGAATTTGCCGGCGTAGGCGGGCGTCAAAAAGCCCGAGCAGTTCGGGCCCACCAGAACCATGCCGGCCTCCTGCGCCAGGTCCATCAGTCGCTGCTCCTCGGCTTTGCCGGCCGGGCCAGTTTCGCCGAAGCCCGCGCTCATCACGATCGCCGCGCGTGTGCCCTTGCGCGCGAGCGCC
>JBGSTS010000238.1:0-2567 GCA_041736435.1 Desulfobacterales bacterium
CCGACCGCGTCGGCCGCCGTCGTGACGTGGTAGCCGAAACCGGAGAGCATCGCCTGCAGCCGCCCCCGCCGCGCGCGGTCTGCGTCGACAACCAGCACTGTTTCAGCCATGGCGACTCATTTCAGCGGTGTCTCTCCCTGCGGCGGAGGAATTCGGGTGGGCAGGCGCCGCCGGGCGGCACCCGGAGCAGGCGCAGATTGATTGCCGCTGCCGGCGGCCCCGGGCGGTGTGCGGCTGCAGGCTGAGGGCCGATGTCATGCGCATCGTAAGAGGCGACGCCGAGCCGTCAACCGATGGTGTTCTTGACGATCCCGATGAGCTTCTCCGGGTCGAAGGGCTTCTTGACAAACGTGATGGCATCCTTGATGGCATGATCGCCGTCCATCCCGCTGATTACGATGACAGGCGTATCTTTCAGGTCTTTGTCCTGGCGAAGCCTGCGATAGAACCGGGGGCCCCACTCCCCGGGCAGCTGGATATCCAGCGTGATCAAATCCGGCTTTTCCCGGCGGACCACCTCGAGCCCTTCCATGCTGCTGGTGGCCGTACAGGTGGCATATCCGTTGTCGCTGAAGACCGCCTGAAGGTATTTAACAATCACCGGATCGTCATCGACGATGAGAATTTTCTTCGGCATCAGACCCCCCTTACTTGGCGGTGGCCGCAGTCGGCCGCCAGACATGGCATTGACCGCACATGACCGGACCCTTTTTCTGCTGAAGATGGCACCCCTTGCAGTTGGCGTGAAACGCCTGCGTCAGGCCGGGGACGCGGCCCTGGGCGTCCGGGCCGTGGCAGTCGGCACAGCGCTGGTCAATCGAGTGTTCATCTTCGACCTTTTTCCCGTCCTGGTAGACGTGGTGGCACTCGGCACAGTCGTCGAGGCCGGCCTTCTCGTTGTGCGCATCGTGCCTGAAAAGCGAAGGCGGACGCTGAGGCTTCTCGAAAGAGTCGGTGTCCACCACCACCATGTCCTCCTGCGAGAAGCCCGGAGCGAGGGCCCACAGGGACAAACCCGCCACCAGGAGTGCCAATACCCATCGTTGCATCGATCCGCCTCCTCTTCACCCGGCCGGTTTCTCGATGACCTGGTAGAGAATATCACCGAGAAACTTGACCTCGAGCCCGATATGATAGTGATGGTTGATGTCCTCCAGGCCGCTGTGGCAGTTGTGGCAGGGGGTGATCAGCACTTTGGCGCCCTTGGCCTTCACCGCGAAGAGCTGCTCGGCCTTGACCCGGTTGCCCTCCATGCGGTCCAGTTTGTAGGGGGGGCCGCAGTTGACGACCCCGCCGCCGGCGCAGCAGCAGTAATTGTGCTCACGGTTGGGGGTCATTTCGATGAAGGTCTCACAGATGGCGTTCACCACGTCCCGCGCCTTGTCCGCCAGGCCGCCGCCGCGGACCACGTTGCAGGGGTCGTGCAGGGTCACCGGCTCCTCGAACTTCTTGGCCACCTTCAAACGACCCTGCGTCAGAAGGTCCTGGTAGAAATCGATGGCATGCACGATGGGAATGGGCGGCATGCGCCAGCCCAGCCAGCGGTTGCCCACATCGTAAACGGAGCGAAACGCGTGCCCGCACTCGCCCATGACGATCTTCTTGACCTTAAGCCGCATGGCGGTCTCGAAGTGCGCGCGCTTGATCCGCCCCATGATTTCGTTGTCCCCGGTGTACATGGCCATGTCACTGTTGTCCCAGCCGGGGGTGGCCGGCATGGTCCAGTCCAGACCGGCCAGGTTCATAAAAACGGCCGCCTGGTAGATCAGCTGGGCCTGAAACTTCGGCTCGGGGCCGATCACCGAGTACATGATTTCGGCCCCCTCCTTCTCGAGGGGGATCCTCAGGCGGGGGACCTCCCCCCGGGCTTCGTCCTCCTGCCACTGCAAGGTATCGATCCACTCGTCCTCCTTGACCCACATTTGGTTGGTGGTCACGGAGTGGCTGTTGGCCGTGTCCTGGATGTACAGGGGAGTGACGCCGAGCAGGTGGCAAATGCGCCGAACCACCAGCATCAGGTAGGCCACATCGATGCCGAAGGGGCAATACATGGCGCAGCGCTTGCAGAGGTTGCACTGGGTGGAAGCGATCACCCGCGCCTGCTTGATGAACTCCGGCGACACCTTGCCGCGCTTTTTGATCATCTCCCACAGGGTCTGCTTGACCTTGCCCACCGGTGAAAACCGGGGGTCCCGGTCGTGGGAGAGAAAAAAATGACAGGCCTCCGAACACAGGCCGCAGTGCACACAGGTCTCAACATACGCCTTGAGCCGGGCGCCGGTCTCCGAATCCAGCACCCGGTTGATGACCTTCTCGATCCGTTCCGGGGTCAGGCCCTGGATTCCCCGTTCGAGCCCCTCGTCCAATTGCTGCTTCCGCTCTTTCGCTTCGGATTCCGCCATGTCAACGCTCCCAGCCCTTCGGCTATGGTACCTTTGGTCAATTTTTCTTACAGCACTTACTCACCACCTGGGCTCGACACCCGCGTTCTCCGTCGTGGCAGGGCAGGCACGGCGCGTGAGCCTCTGCGGCGCGAGGCGTATCCCGCCAAGGCGGGACCGCAGCGA
>JBGSTS010000240.1:0-1877 GCA_041736435.1 Desulfobacterales bacterium
GCCACGGCATCCGCGCCACCATTTTCGAGGCGCTACCGGCCGCCGGCGGCATGCTGCGGGCCGGCATTCCCGCCCACCGGCTGCCGCGCGAGGTGCTGGACCGGGAGATCGAGGTCATCACCCGCCTCGGCGTGGAAATCAAGACCAACACCGCCCTGGGCCGCGATGTGACGATCGACGGGCTGCTCGGCGGCGGTTTCAAGGCGGTCTACCTGGCCCTGGGTGCCCACAAGGGAATCGAACTCGGGATCCCGGGCGAACGCAGCGAAGGGGTGCGGCAGGGAGTCGAGTTCCTGCGCGAGGCCAACCTCACCGGCACCACGCGGGTGGGCCGCCGGGTGGCCGTCGTCGGCGGGGGCAATGTCGCGGTCGACGTGTCGCGTTCAGCCGTCCGTTTAGGAGCGCAGGAAGTGGCCATCATCTACCGCCGCACGCGTGCGGAAATGCCAGCCTGGGAAGAGGAAATTTGTGCGGCGGAGGCGGAAGGCGTCACGATCACCTATCTTGCCGCCCCGCAGGAAATCCTAACCCACGCGGGACGGGTGAGCGGCCTGCGCTGCATCCGCATGGAGCTGACCGAGCCGGATTCCTCCGGCCGCCGGCGGCCCGTGCCCGTCCCGGGCAGCGAGTTCGAGATCGAGTGCGATCAGATCATCCCGGCCATCGGGCAGCGGCCGGACCTATCCGCTTTGGAGGAGACCGCCGGCCTGAGCTTCGCACGCTGGGGCACAGTGGAAGCCGATGCCGTCTCGTATGCCACCGGGCGGGCCGGAGTGTTCGCCGGAGGGGACCTGCTCACCGGCCCCTGGGTGGCCATCGGGGCCGTGGCCGCCGGCAAGGAGGCGGCCGAATCCATTCGGCGCTGCATCGAGGGCCGTGACCTCTCCGCCGGCCGGGAGCCGGTCAATAACGAGAACCCCGTCTATCGGCCCGTGCCGACGAACGAACCGCGGCGGGCGCGGGCCCGGATGCCCGAGTTGCCGGTCGCAGAGCGAAGGGACAATTTCAAAGAGGTCGAGCTGGGCTATGACGAAGACACCGGGCGCGCGGAAGCGGCACGCTGCATCAACTGCGGCTTCTGCTGCGAATGCGGGCAGTGCGCCAGCGCCTGCCTGGCCCATGCCGTCGATCACGGCCAGAAACCGCAGGTGCGCGAAATCGAGGTCGGTTCCGTGATTCTCAGCACCGGCGGCGAACCGTTCGACCCGTCGGCCCTGACCAACGTCTACCCTTACCGGACCTGCCCCAACGTGGTGACGAGCCTGGAGTTCGAGCGCCTCCTGAGCGCCTCGGGCCCGACCATGGGCCACCTGGTGCGCCCTTCGGACGGCAAGGAGCCGAAAAAGATCGCCTGGCTGCAGTGCGTGGGCTCGCGGGACATCAACCGCTCGGGCAACGGGTACTGCTCCTCGGTCTGCTGCATGTACGCCATCAAGGACGCGATGATCGCCAAGGAGCACGCGCATGGCGATCTGGACTGTGCTGTCTTTTACATGGACATCCGCACCTTCGGCAAGGAGTACGAGAAGTACTACCTGCGGGCCCGCGACCAGGCCGGAGTGCGCTTCGTCAACGCGCGGGTGCACAGCGTCGACGAGATCGGCGCCGAGCGCGCGCTGATCCTGCGCTATGTGGGCGACGACGGCCGGCTGCAGGAGGAAACCTTCGACATGGTGGTGCTATCGGTCGGCCTCCAGGTGAGCCGAAACACCCGTGAGCTGGCGCAGCGCCTGGGCATCGACACCGACCGCTACGGCTTTGCCGTTTCCCCGCCGTTTCTGCCGGTGGCCACCTCCCGGCCCGGGGTCTTCGCCTGCGGGGTCTTTCAGCAGCCCAAGGACATCCCCGGCTCGGTCGCGGAGGCCAGCGCGGCCGCC
>JBGSTS010000268.1:0-3483 GCA_041736435.1 Desulfobacterales bacterium
AGGAGCCCGATCTCCTGGAGCGCTTCCGCCACCTTGCGGCCTGCCATGCGGCCATACGTGCCGGCCAGGTTCTCAGCCTGCCGCAGATGCAGGCCCTGCTCGTGCAGATGGACGCCTGCGCCAACCCCTGCCACTGCCCCCACGGCCGGCCCACCTGGGTGAAGTATGAGCTGGGGGTGATCGAGAGAGCGTTCAAGCGGACGTAGGAATCGCAGTCCTGCCGTGGCGGGGCTCCCACAGGGAAAAAGCCAGGGATCCATTTTCCTTTGTGGGAGCGGCTTCCAGCCGCGAAGTTTAAGGCCAATCGCCGCGTCCAAAATAAAGTTTGTGCAGTTTTCTCGACCCCTTGACCCCTTGACCCCTTGACCTCTTTTTCTTTAAAATCTGCTTGACTTCAAAAGTGCCCCGGACTAATATCCCTCCTAATGTGCGGACGGCGGGTCATGTTCTTAGGCTTGCATGCCCCGCAGTCCAGAAACCCCTCCCTTTGAAAGGAGGTGTCAGGGAGAGTCGGGCACACGGCAAAAAATTATTAGGCTTGGCAAAAACCTGTTTTCAATCGTTAAGGAGGATTGAAGAGATGAAGAAACTTATTGCAATTCTCGTGGTGCTGCTGATGGCATCCCCGGCCATGGCCGCCGATTGGTCGTTCTTCGGCAGCCAGCGCATGGCCACCTTCTATGTGAATGATGATTTCGGCGACGATGAGGTCAATGGGTCCGGCGACGACTGGGGTCTGCGCTGGGATTTCCAGGGCAACTCCCGCGTGGGCGCCCGCGTGAAGGCCGACAAGGTCGGCGGCTACATCGAGCTCGCCCTGACGGCCACCAACGGCGGCGACGGCGGGGACGGCGGGGTCAACACCCGTCGCGCCTTCGGCACCTGGAAGTTTGCCGACGGCATGGAGCTGAAGGTCGGCAAAGACTACTCCCCGGTCACGGAGTTCCTCTCCGGCCAGGTGTTCGATACTGACGCCGGTCTGCTCGGCCAGGGCAACTTCTACGGCCGCCGCCCGGGCATGCTCGGCCTGAACATCGGTGCCCTCGAGCTGGCCCTGATCCACAACGCGCTGGTCACCGACGGAATGGGCCTTCCCGCGGGAGTCGATCCCGATTGGAACCTGCCCAAGTTCGAGGCCGCTTACACCCTGAAGATGGACGCCTTCTCGCTGCGGCCCTTCGCCGGCATCCAGTACTTCAAAGTTGATTCGGGCGGCAGCGTCCTCGAGGACGACCTCGACGTCACCTCCTATGTCGTCGGCCTCGGCGGCATGGTCAACATCGGCGCCTTCAGAATCGGCGCCCAGGGCTCCTACGGCCAGAACACGGGCAATGCCAACTGGTCCGGCGGCCGCTGGGGCCAGACCTATGCCCGGGCAACCCTGGACGGTTTGGATGATGTCACCGATGCCACGAGCTGGCAGGCCATGCTGATCGCCGGCCTGAAGTTCTCCGACTCCGTCAATTTCGAGATCGGCGGCGGCTATCGCAACGATGATGCCGATATCAACGGTGTCGATAATGCAGAGTCCTATGAGATCTACGGTCAGGTGGTCCTGACCTTGGCCCCGGGCGTCTTCCTGATTCCTGAAGCCGGCTACATCGACTTCATGGACGATCCGGCAACCGACGAAGATGCCGGTTACACCTGGTACGCCGGCGCCAAGTGGCAGATCAACTTCTAAGCTGACGTGACGCTGTAAACGCCAACCTGCCCGACTTTTCCTAAAAAGAAACCCCGGTGCGAAAGCACCGGGGTTTCTTTTTTTTAGAGGTGTGTTTTTGAGGGAGCGGCTTCCGGCCTGCGTAGCCGGTACTTCGGCGGATTGGGCTCCAGCCGGCGACGGGTTTCGGCTTAAAATAGCCCGAGCAATTCCCCTGGAGAGATCCGTGCCGGTTTCAATATAGGGGCGAGTATTGATCGCTTGATCGGTCGATGCGCGGGGATCGTCAACTTCAGCGTTTCGTCTTTCAAGCGTTTTTGAAGTCTGATGTGGCTGCCGCGTTGGCGAACAACCACCCAGCCGTCTCTCTGCATTGCCCTGATGACTTTTTCATAGGGAAGGCTCGGTAGCCTGGTCATATGGCGATCTCGGTCAGTTCTCTGTCCGGCAGGATCGTGAGATCGTCTTCCACGGGTTCCATGTATAGCTCGATGGCCTCCTTTATGTTCACCAGGGCTTCCTCCCGCGTATCACCTTCACTGATGCAGCCTGGAAGCCCGGGAACGTAAACGGTATAGCCGCCCTCATCACTTGACTCGATTACCACCTTGATTTTCATTTTCATCCTCGGTTTCAAAATCTTTTTTGTTCAAATTCTCAACTCAAGAGCAACCCGGGGCGAATGCCCAGGGGTGCTCTATTTTACCATCTCGAACGCAACCACCGTGCTCTTGGGGGGCGTGGTGATGACGCGGCCCTCCTCCAGGATCATGGCGCAGACGATCTCCTCGGCGCCGTCGTTGTTGAAGTCCCCCACGGCGAAGTCGCGCATGTAGCCGGAGAGCTTGCGCGTCTTCCACTCCGGTGAGAGCCCGAGGCCGTCCCAGTAGAAAGAGATGACCTGGCTCTCGTTGTAGCTCCTGAACTTCTCGAGCTTGCGGCCGGCGATGTCGAAGTTTTTGACCGCCATCACCATGGTCTTCTGCTCTTTCGCCGACCGGCTCGTCAGCAGCCGCATGGGAAAGTAGATGGGGTTCTCGATTTCGCCCTTGTCGGTCAAGTTCCCGGAGTAAAACAGAGTGCTGCCGCCGTAGCGGTCGGCGCTTTTCCAGAGCTGCTGGCCGGCGCCGTCGAAGATCCGGATGTGGTCGAGGCTGTCGAAGGCGACTGCGTTTTCCGTTCCCTTTTCAAGCGTGTCGGCGATGGTCAGCCCCAACGCGTTCGCCGCCCCGGCGCGCACTTCGGTGTCCGGCTCGTAGCGCCCGCTGCGCCAGGTCATTTCCGAGATCCGGCCCGTGAAGGGGTTGCCGGAGCGGTGCTCCTGGCCGATCAGAAGTTGTCCCCGGGTGGGCAAATCGACCACCCGGAAGAAGTAGGAGAGGTCGTCGGCCACGGTCTTGAAGGCCTTGCCGTCCCATTCGAGCACGAAGGAGTTCATCATCTTCCGGGACAAGGGCATGCTGGTGACGAAGATCTCCGGGGTACCGTTGCCGTTGATATCCGCCACATCGATCCCGACGCAGTATTTGCCCTGAAAATCCGCGATTTCGGTAACCTGCTGGAAACGCTGCTGGTCGTAGCGGAAGACCAGGATCTTCTCCGGGGTGAGGATCAGGGTTTCGATCTTTCCGTCTCCGTCCACATCCCCCAGGGCGATCCCGTTGAAGAGCTGTTTGAACGAGGCGCTCTTCCAGAACTGGGGCGAGAAGACGCGTCCCCCTTCCTCGGAGACGAAGGGCGAGCCCGCCTCCTCGCCGCCGAGGCCCCCGCGCTGCCGGAACATCTTTTCGGGATGGGCCTGGGCGTCCGGGGCGGCGGGC
>JBGSTS010000269.1:0-1690 GCA_041736435.1 Desulfobacterales bacterium
GAGCTGCCAAGCCCGTTCCAGGCCGGAAGGCGGCGCCACGGCCGCCGCTCCCGTCGCGGGCATCGTTTCGGACTCCAGGATCTCGGCATCTTCCGGTGTAGCGTATACCCAGGCCGGATCGGCGAGGTCGACCCGGCTGTCGTCGGGGCGGACCGTGACCGTTTCCCCGGAGCGGCGCTGAACCATATCGTGGTCATATGCGGCCGAGTCGCGCTCGACCGCTCGCGTCTGACCGGCTCCGTCTCTATCGAGGGCCAGCAGCAGCAATAGAACACCTAGTGAAAAAAGGCGGCGCCTCATGGTCCATCCAGTTTGAATCGGGATAACAGGTAGAGCGCGTGCGAGAAATAGTCGTTCGGCTCGCGGCTGATTTTGGCGGACGCCTCCTGCTGAAGCCGGAGCGCCAGGGCCTTCATCCCGAGATGGTCGGAGCATGCCGCCATGACCGCGTAGAACCCGGCCGGCGCCTCGTCCGACGAAACGAATTCGCCGATCAGATCGACCCGGCCCGGGAGGTAGCCGGCGCGTTCGACGAATTTTAGATAGGGTGCATAGGCTTTCAGCCGGTCGGTGTACCCGCCCCAGAGCAGATAGAGCGGAACCCGGATCGCCTCGTAGCCGAAATAGGGGCTTTTCTCGGCGTGCACGGAGGCGCGGCCGTTTTGCAACAAAACCCAGTCCGCCGGCAGTTTGAAACGGGAAAAAGCCCCCAGGTCGAGCAGCCGTGCGCTGTCGTCGGCCACGCGCTCCCAAAAACCGCGGTCGTCCACCCGGGCGAAGCGGGGAAAGGCCGGCAGCACCAGGTAGCCCGGGTTGAACACAAAGCCTGCGCCGGTCTGGAACCCGAAATAGGCCGGCGAGATCAGCTGGAGCCCGTCCAACGTCACCGCCAGCTGGGTGCGGATGTCGCGCACGATCTTCAGCGCGGATTCCTTGAACGCCGCGTGGCTCCAGCGTTCCGCCGCCTCGAGCAGGGCGAGCGCGATCAGCAGGTCGCCGTCGCTGGCGTTGTTGTAATCGATGACCGCCCATTCGCCGTTGGGCCGCTGGCCCCACGACCAGGCAAACAGCGCATCGCGCCTGACCTGCAGGTTCGCGGCCGTCCACTGCCACAGCCGTTCGAACGCCGGCCGGTCCTCGTGGAACTGGGCCAGGAGCAGACCGTAGCCTTGCCCCTCCGAATGGCTTCCGGAATCATGGAAGCGGTCCATGACCCGGCCGTCTTCCGAAACAAACATCTGCTTAAAGGCCTGCCACTCTTGGGCGGCGGCCGGGGCCCCTGCGAAGGTTGGCAGCAGCCAAACGAAAGCGAATAAAACCCCTTTTTTGTATTTTAAAAAATGAGCCATGAAGTGCAGCGCCGAAATCGGGCTTTTGGGGAAGTCATCACGCATGCGATTGCTCGAGCCGGCGCTTGCGCCGGTGCTGCAGCAGCTTGTAAATCACCAGGCCCAGCAGGAGCAGGAGCGCCAGCAGGGCGACCAGCGACAGGACCGGGTGCGTGTTGATAAAGTTCTGCACCCCCGGAATCCGGCCGGGGGTGCCCATGAAATAGCTGGGACCGACCAGGCTTGCCTTGACCGTAGCCTCCGGCGGCTGCAGGTTGACGAGCACCAGGTCGCCGTCGCTGGCGGCCTGCACGGCCGGTTCCCAGAGCGCCCGGCTTCCGGCGAGCAGGTCCGCGGCGGTG
>JBGSTS010000076.1:0-13985 GCA_041736435.1 Desulfobacterales bacterium
GGTGGAGATGGTGATGCCGGGGGACAACGTGGCGATCACCGCGGAGCTGATCACGCCGATTGCGATGGAGAAGGAGCTGCGGTTTGCGATTCGGGAGGGCGGCCGCACGGTGGGTGCCGGCGTCGTCTCCGAAGTCATCGCCTGATCCTGAAGGAGAGACCCTGTGAGAGTGTTGATCACGCTTGCCTGTTCCGAGTGCAAGCATCGCAACTACACGACAACGAAGAACAAGCGAACGACGCCGGACAAGCTTGAGTTTTCCAAATACTGCCGATTCTGCCGCAAGCACACGGCTCACAAGGAAACCAAGTAATTCGAACAGCGGCTCTATCCGGCGCCCGCAGCGGGAGACCAATGGGCGATCCGCTTAACGGCTCTCTGCACAGTGGACAGATCGGCGCGAGTTCATGCAGGCCAGTAGCTCTAATGGTAGAGCATCGGACTCCAAATCCGGGTGTTGGGGGTTCGAATCCCTCCTGGCCTGCCACTTTATTTCCCGAGGTCCTTCGGTAGGTTGGGGCTGGCAGCAACCGGGCTCCAACCGGCCGATGGTGCTTGGGTTTGGAGACGCATGGGACGCATACTTCGCAAGAAGCCTACTGGCCTAAAGAAGAAAAAACGGCAAAACGACGAGGGCTCGCCTTCGGAGCCGGCGGGAGACAATGTGTCTGCCGGACAGGGCAGCACCGCCTTGAGCGGGGCGGATAGTCCACGTGCGGTCGTGGCGACCCGGAAACCCCAGGCGCAGTCGGCCCCGGCACCGGCCGCGGCGCCGGCGGACAACGTTTGGACCCGGTCGATCCAATTTTTACGGGAAGTCAAAACCGAGCTGAAAAAGGTCACATGGCCGACGCGCAAGCAAACCCTGGGATCCACGGGGGTCGTTCTCGTCCTGGTCATGATCATCTCCATGTTTCTCGGGTTGGTGGACATGGGGCTGGCGGGCATCGTGCGATTCATTTTTGAATGACGGGAGGAGACGCACCCGTGGCGCTCAGATGGTATGTCGTGCATGTGTATTCGGGCTTCGAAGGCAAAGTCAAGGCCTCTTTGGAGGACCGGATCGCCAGCTGCCCGCATCCGGAAAAATTCGGTGAGGTGATCGTTCCGACCGAAGAGGTGGTGGAGTTGGTCAAGGGCAAGCGCAAGACCTCCTCGCGAAAGTTCTACCCCGGCTATATCCTCGTGCGCATGGACCTGGATGATGAAACCTGGCACATCGTCAACAACACCGCTAAAGTCACCGGGTTTTTAGGAGGGCGGCAGAAGCCGACCCCGATTTCGGAGGCCGAAGCCGAGCAGATCATCCGCCGCATGGAAGCCGGCAAGCGACAGCCCCAGCCGAAGTACTTTTTCGAGATCGGTGACGACATCCGGGTCATCGACGGCCCGTTCACCAATTTCAATGGAACGGTGGATGAAGTCAATCCCGAAAAGGGGAAAATTAAAGTGCTCGTCAGCATTTTCGGGCGCGCGACACCGGTGGAACTGGATTTCGTCCAGGTGCAGAAACTCTGATATCGGCGGCGCAACCACGGCAGGCCGGACCGATCGAGACTAGGAGACAGGAACCCCCATGGCAAAGAAAGTAATGGCATTCGTCAAGTTGCAGGTGGAAGCCGGCAAGGCCAATCCGTCCCCGCCCATCGGGCCTGCGTTGGGCCAGCACGGCGTGAACATCATGGATTTCTGCAAGGCGTTCAACGCGCGCACAGCCAACGATGCGGGCATGATCATTCCGGTGGTGATCACCATATACCAGGATCGCTCGTTCACCTTCATCACCAAAACGCCGCCGGCCGCCGTGCTGCTCAAGAAGGCCGCCAAGATCGCCAAGGGCGCCAAAGACCCCAAGCGTGAAAAAGTGGGCAAGATCAGCCGCCCGCAGTTGGAAGAGATCGCAAAGCAGAAAATGGTGGACTTGAACGCTTACGACCTGGACGCCGCCTGCCGTATCGTGGAAGGCACGGCGCGGAGCATGGGGATCGAGATCGGATGATGGGTCGCGGCATGCGCCCGAGACGCCATGGCGCACTAAGCCATGCAATCTGCATGAGGAACCAAGGAGACTGAAGCGAAGATGCCAACCCGTGGAAAAAAATACAGGAATGCCAAACAGAAAATCGGGGCCGCCGCGAGTCTGGGCGTTTCCGATGCCGTCAAGGTGGCGTTGGAGTCCTCTTTTGCCAAATTTGACGAAACCGTGGATGTGGCCGTGCGGCTGGGCGTTGACCCGCGGCATGCCGACCAGATGGTGCGGGGATCGGTGGTCCTCCCCAACGGTATCGGCAAATCGGTGCGCGTGTTGGTCTTCGCCAAGGGTGAGAAAGAAAAGGAAGCCCAGGAGGCAGGGGCCGACTTCATCGGCAACGACGAACTGGTCGAAAAGATCAAAGGCGGGTGGTTTGATTTCGACAAGGTCGTGGCCACACCGGACATGATGGGCGCGGTCGGCAAGATCGGAAAAATTTTAGGCCCGCGCGGCCTCATGCCCAACGCCAAGACTGGCACGGTGACCTTTGACGTGGCCCGGGCCGTCAACGAGCTCAAGGCGGGCAAGATCGAATTCCGCGTCGAAAAGGCCGGGATTGTGCATGTTCCGGTCGGGAAGGTCTCCTTCGGGGTCGACAAGCTCGCGCAGAACATCTCGGCCTTTTTGGAAACCATCCTGCGGATGAAGCCGGCCTCCAGCAAAGGGACTTACGTAAAGGGCATCGCCATCTCGACCACCATGGGCCCCGGGGTCAAGATCGATGCCGGTTTGATCAAGGACAGCGCCCAATAAGCACAGGCGGGCTTCTTACGACGTCATCAACGAATCTGTCAAAGACCGTAGGCACTAAGGCGCTCCATGGTTTAATCGGCACCCTGCGTGCCGGCCTGCCGAGACAGAGGATCCGATGGATTATTACGCCATCCCGGCCTCCGGTTGAACAGAGATCAGGAGGAGGTGATAAACGCATTGAAACTCGACGAAAAGAAACAGATCGTTCAAGACCTGACCGAGCGTTTTGCCAAGGCCAGCGTCGTCATCTTGACCGACTACAAAGGGCTGGATGTCCCGTCGATGAGTGACCTTCGACGCCGGCTCAAGCAGGCGGGGATCGATTTTAAGGTGGTGAAGAACACGATGATGGTGCGGGCGGCGCACGATACGCCCATCGCCGTGTTGCAGAGCCATTTCCAAGGACCGAGCGCCGTGGCGATCGGCTACCAGGACCCCGTGGCACCGGCCCAAATCCTGACCAAGTTTGCCGCGGAAAGCAAGACCTTCGCCGTCCGCGCCGGCGTGTTGCAGGGCAAGCTGGTCGACCCGGCCGGAATCAAGGCTTTGGCGGATCTGCCCTCACGGGAGGTGCTGCTCGGGCAGCTGCTGTCCGTGATGGTCGGAACGCCGACGGCTTTTGTGCGGGTCCTCACGGCCGTGCCGCGCGGCCTGCTGAATGTGCTCAACGCCCTCAAGGAGAAACGAGAAGCGGCTGAGACCCAGGCGGCCGTCTAAACGGTCGCGGGTCAGCGTCGGCCCGCGGGACTTCGATCCACCCAATTTTATTTTATCGATATGCGATCAACTGGAGGAAGAAATGGCTAACGTTACCAAAGAAGATGTGGTTCAGTTTATTTCCGATATGTCCGTTCTGGAGCTTTCCCAATTCGTTAAGGAACTCGAAGAGAAGTTCGGTGTTTCCGCCGCGGCCCCCATGGCCATGATGGCGGCCGGCCCTGCAGTGGCGGCGGCTCCGGCCGAGGAGAAGACCGAGTTCGACGTCATCCTGATCGCCCACGGCGAGAAGAAGATCAACGTCATCAAGGAAGTGCGCGCCATCACGGGGCTCGGCCTGAAGGAAGCCAAGGATCTGGTGGAGACCCCGCCCAAGCCCGTCAAGGAGGGCGTGGCGAAAGCCGACGCCGAAAAGATCAAGGCCCAGCTCGAGGGAGCCGGAGCCACGGTGGAAATCAAGTAATCGTCAAACAATACCTGCGGGCTGCTGCTTCCGGCGCGGTGGAGAAACCGCTGCGGCATGGGCGCAGCAGTTCGCGGACATCACAGCCCCATCCAAACGTCTGTTCGTCATCATTTCAGGAGTTCTAACGCCAACCACGCGGTGGAGACGCCATGTCCGGAAGCCCCATGACCAGCAAGCGCATTCGCAAGAATTTCGGCAAGATCGCCAAAATCGTCGACATCCCCGACCTGATCGGCATGCAGCGGGATTCGTTCGCGCGCTTCCTGCAGATGGACATCCCCCATGAGAAGCGCGAGGAGATCGGGTTGCAGGCCGTCTACAAGTCCGTTTTCCCCATCAAGGACTTCACCGGCAGCGCCTCGCTGGAATTCGTTTCCTATCGGTTCGGGGAAGTCAAGCACTCCATTGAGGAGTGCATCCATCGCGGAATGACCTATGAGATCCCGGTTCGCATCACGGTGCGGCTGGTGGTCTACGACGTGGATGCCGAGTCCGGCGCCTCCACCATTCGCGATATCAAGGAGCAGGAGATTTACTTCGGCACCATCCCGCTCATGACCGCCAAGGGCACCTTCATCATCAACGGCACCGAGCGGGTGGTGGTCAGCCAGCTGCATCGCTCCTCGGGCGTCTTTTTCGACCACGACAAGGGCAAGACCCACTCCAGTGGAAAAATCATATACAGCGCGCGGATCATCCCGGTGCGCGGCTCCTGGATCGACATGGAGGTCGACCCCAAGGACATCGTCTATATCCGCATCGACCGGCGCCGCAAATTTCCGATCACGACCCTGTTCAAGGCGTTCGGGTATTCGGCCGAGGACCTACTGGCCTACTTCTACCGGCGGGAAAAAGTGATCATCCAGGGCAAACGCTTCCATAAGGCGTTTCACGAGGAGCTGCTGCGGGGCCAGCGTGCCAGCCGGGACATCAAGGATTCCGAAACCGGCGAAGTCCTGGTGAAAAAGGGCCGACCCTACAGCACCCGCATCCTGAAGCGCCTCAAAGCCCTGGGGACCGACATGGTCCCGATCAACGTGGAGGAAATCTATGGGCGCGCTTATGCCACCGCAGTCAAACATCCTGAAAGCGGGGGCGAACCGCTCGTGCGGGCCAACGACGTGGTGGACGAAGAGAGCCTTAACCGGCTGGCCGAGGCGGGTATCGCCGAGTTCGAAATCCTCTTTATCGACGGGCTGTCCAGCAGCGACTCCATCCGCAAGACCCTGCTTCTGGACAAGGTGGATTCCAAGGAAGAGGCGCTGATCGACATCTATCGCCGACTGCGGCCCGGAAACCCGGCCACTCCGGAAGTGGCCCAGGAATTCATCGACAATCTTTTTTTCAAGAGCAATTACTACGATCTGTCCGGGGTGGGCCGGTTGAAAATCAACCAGCGCCTGGGCGTCAGCAGTGCGCCTGATTTGGGTATTCTGCGCAAGGAGGACATCCTGCTGACCACCAAATCCCTGATCGAGCTGCGGGACACCCAGGGGGTGGTGGACGACATCGATCATCTGGGCAACCGCCGGGTGCGCGCCGTCGGAGAGCTTTTGGAGAACCAATACCGTATCGGATTAGTGCGCATGGAGCGCGCCATCAAGGAGCGCATGAGCCTTCAGGAAGTCGACGCGCTGATGCCCCACGACTTAGTCAATCCCAAACCGGTCTCCGCCGTGGTCAAGGAGTTTTTCGGCACCAGTCAGTTGTCCCAGTTCATGGACCAGACCAATCCGCTTTCAGAGACCACGCACAAGCGGCGGCTATCCGCTCTGGGCCCGGGCGGACTCACCCGCGAGCGTGCCGGCTTCGAGGTGCGGGACGTGCATCCGTCCCACTACGGCCGCATCTGCCCCATCGAAACCCCAGAAGGCCCCAACATCGGTTTGATCGTCTCGCTCTCCACCTATGCGCGCGTGAACGACTACGGCTTCATCGAAACCCCCTACCGGGCGGTCGAAAACGCCCGAGTGACGGATGAAGTGAAATTTCTGGACGCTTTCGAGGAAAAGGAACTGCCCATCGCGCAGGCCAACGCTCCCGTCAATGAGAAAAGCCAGTTTGCCAATCCGCTGGTGACCTCTCGCGTGGCGGGTGAGTTCATGATGGTGGAGCGCAGCCAGATCGAGCTCATGGACATATCCCCCAACCAGCTGGTGAGCGTGTCCGCCTCCCTGATCCCGTTCTTGGAAAACGACGATGCCAACCGCGCTCTCATGGGCTCCAACATGCAGCGGCAGGCGGTTCCACTGCTGCTCAACGAAGCGCCCCTGGTGGGTACGGGGATCGAGGGGGTGGTCGCCAAGGATTCCGGTGTCACCATCGTCGCTCCCCGGGACGCCGAGGTGGTGGACGTCGATGCCTGCCGCATCGTGCTCAAACACGATCCGACCGGCGATCCGAACGAAAAGAACGTGACGATTTTCAACCTCTCGAAGTTCGTCCGGTCCAACCAGAACACCTGCTTCAACCACCGGCCTATCGTGCGCAAGGGCCAGCGGGTCGCCGTTGGCGAAATCATCGCCGATGGGCCGGCGACAGACCAGGGAGAACTGGCGCTCGGCAAGAACGTGACCGTCGCCTTCATGCCCTGGGGAGGCTACAACTTCGAGGACTCCATTCTGGTCAGCGAGCGGCTGGTGCGCGACGGGATCTACACCTCCGTGCACATCGAGGAGTTCGAGGTGGTGGCCCGCGACACCAAGCTGGGCAAGGAGGAGATCACCCGCGACATACCCAACGTCGGCGACGAAGCACTCAAAAACTTAGACGACAGCGGCATCATCCGGCTGGGAGCCGAGGTCAAACCCGGCGATATCCTGGTGGGTAAAATCACCCCCAAGGGCGAAAGCCAGCTGTCCCCGGAGGAGAAGCTGCTGCGGGCCATTTTCGGTGAAAAGGCCGGAGACGTGAAGGACACCTCGCTGCGGGTGCCGCCGGGCATCCAGGGGACGGTCATTGACGCCAAGGTCTTTTCACGGCGGGGCGTGGAGAAGGACGATCGCACCCGGCTGATAGAAGATGAGGAGATCGCCTCCCTCGAAAAGGACCGCGATGACGAAATGGCGGTGGTCGAGGACGTGGTGCGCTCTCAGGTGGCCGATCTGCTCGTCGGGCAGAAGGTGTTTGCCCCGGTCAAGAAGGGCAAGAAGGTGCTCGTCGCCAGCGGCGCCAAGCTCGACGCCCGGACCCTGGCCGATGTCCCCCTCGCCGCGTTGGAAGGTATCGTGCTGAAGGAGCCGCAGATGACCCAGCAGATCCACGATATCCTCGAGCGCTACCGCGATCAGCGTGAGCTCTGCCGACTGGCGTTCGAGCAGCAGGTGAGCCGCTTCGAGCGCGGCGACGAGCTGCCGCCGGGCGTCATCAAAATGGTCAAGGTCTACGTGGCCATGAAACGCAAGCTGTCCGTCGGCGACAAAATGGCCGGCCGGCACGGCAACAAGGGCGTGGTGTCGCGGATTCTTCCGGTCGAGGACCTGCCCTATTTCGAGGATGGTCGGCCGGTGGACATGGTGCTCAACCCGCTCGGCGTTCCCTCGCGCATGAACGTCGGACAGATTTTGGAGATCCATCTCGGGCTGGCCGCCAAGGGGCTGGGCGATCAGGTCAATGAGCTGCTGGCAACCCAAAAGCTCAAACAGCTGAGGGAGAAGCTGCGGCGGGTTTTTGCCGCCGCACCCGCCAAAAAGCTGATCGGCAGTCTGGACGACGACCAGCTCGTCGAGTTCGCCCGATACTACCAAGGCGGGGTCCACATGGCGACGCCGGTCTTCGACGGGGCCAAGGAGGAGGAGATCAAGCAGCTGCTCGAAGAGGCCGGCCAGGATCGCTCGGGGCAGATGACCCTCTACGACGGCCGCACGGGGGAACCCTTCGACGAGAAGATCACCGTCGGCACGATGTATGTGATGAAGCTGCACCACCTCGTGGACGACAAGATTCACGCCCGCTCCATCGGGCCTTACTCGCTGGTGACTCAGCAGCCGCTGGGGGGCAAGGCCCAGTTCGGCGGCCAGCGCCTGGGTGAGATGGAGGTCTGGGCCATGGAGGCCTACGGTGCCGCCTATGCGCTGCAGGAGTTTCTCACCGTGAAGTCCGACGACATGGCGGGCCGAACCCGGATGTACGAGAAAATCGTCAAGGGCCAGAACGTGCTCGAACCGGGAATCCCGGAATCCTTCCGGGTGATGACCAAGGAGCTGCAGTCGCTAGGGTTGGATGTCGGGCTGCTGGAGAACACCGACGCGCCCCAGATCACGGAATAACCGGCCCCGGAAACTGGAGGGGCACCCACAACCGTCTCCATCACAGGGATGAGGCTTATGGACACATTGTACGACTTTTTTGCGAAACCGACCGATCCCCGCAAATACAAAGCCATCCGGATTGCCCTGGCATCGCCGGAGCAGATCCGCAAATGGTCCAACGGGGAGATCAAGAAGCCCGAAACCATCAACTACCGCACCTTCAAGCCGGAGCGCGATGGGCTGTTTTGCGCCAAAATCTTCGGCCCGACCAAGGACTATGAGTGCAACTGCGGCAAGTACAAGCGCATGAAGCACCGCGGGGTGATCTGCGAAAAATGCGGCGTGGAGGTCATTCAGTCCAAGGTGCGGCGGGAGCGCATGGCGCACATCGAACTGGCCACGCCGGTGTCCCACATCTGGTTTCTGAAGAGCCTGCCGAGCAAGATCGGCAATCTGCTGGACCTGACCCTCAAGAACATGGAAAAGGTCCTGTACTTCGACAGCTACATCGTGCTCGATCCCAAGGAAACCCCGCTGGTCCGCGGACAGATGCTCTCGGATGAAAAATACCTCGAGGCCGTCGATGCCTACGGGAGCAAGTTTGTGGCCGGCATCGGCGCCGAGGCCGTGCAGGCGATGCTCGAAGAGCTGGACCTTGAGAAGCTTTACCACGAGCTGCGCACCGAAATCCGCGAGACGGGCTCACTCGCCAAACGCCAGAAGATCGCCAAGCGTCTGAAGATCGTGGATGCCTTCCGCCGCTCCGGGGTCGATCCCACGTGGATGATCATGGACGTTATCCCGGTGCTGCCGCCGGACCTGCGGCCGCTCGTGCCGCTGGAAGGCGGGCGGTTCGCCACCTCCGACCTCAACGATCTTTACCGGCGCGTGATCAACCGCAACAACCGCCTTAAGCGGCTGATCGACCTCAAAGCGCCGGACATCATCGTGCGCAACGAGAAGCGCATGCTGCAGGAGTCGGTGGACGTGCTCTTCGACAACGGCCGGCACGGCCGGGTGATCACCGGCACCAACAAGCGGCCGCTCAAGTCCCTGAGCGACACGCTGAAGGGCAAGCAAGGCCGCTTTCGCCAAAACCTGTGGGGCAAGCGCGTCGATTACTCCGGCCGCACGGTGATCACCGTCGGCCCCGACCTGCGGTTGCACCAGTGCGGGCTGCCCAAGCAGATGGCTTTGGAGCTCTTCAAACCCTTCGTGTACTACCGGCTCGAGCAGAAGGGTATGGTCTCCACCGTTAAAAGTGCCAAGAAAATGGTGGAACGCGAGGTCCCCGAAGTGTGGGACACGCTGGACGAAGTTGTGCGGGAGTATCCGGTGATGCTCAACCGGGCGCCGACGCTGCACCGGCTTGGCATCCAGGCCTTTGAACCCATCCTGATCGAAGGCAAGGCGATCCAGCTGCACCCGTTGGTCTGCACGGCATTCAACGCCGATTTCGACGGCGACCAGATGGCGGTGCACGTGCCCCTGTCGGTGGAGGCTCAAATCGAGGCCCGGGTGCTGATGCTCTCCTCCAACAACATCCTCTCCCCGGCCAACGGCAGCCCCATCATCGTCCCCAGCCAGGACATCGTGCTCGGCACCTACTACATGACGCGGGGCATCACCGGTCGCCGCGGCGAGGGCAAGATTTTCGCCGACACCGAGGAGGTGCGCTCGGCCTATGACGCCGCGCAGGTGGAGCTGCACTCCAAGATCATCGTGCGCATGCAGGGCAAGCGCTACGAGACCACGGTCGGCCGTGTGCTGCTCTGGGACATCATCCCCAAGGTGGACATTTTGGAGCTGCGCCACCTGATGGTGCCCACCGAAGAGGAAGCGCAGCAGGCCTTGGAGCGCCTGGAGCAGGGCACGGAGTTCACCGCGCTGGTGCGCAAGATGTCGCAGGCGCCCGACCGGTCGGCCGACGGCCAGATCGGCAAACTCACCTACAACGAGTTCAAGAGCGTCTTCAACTGCCGCGAATCGGATGTCGATCGGGTGTACGCGCTCAAGGCAGGGTACTTCAGCCCGATCATTGCCGCCGACAGCAGCTACCACCTCTTCGAGGTCATCCAGAAGTTTCCGGCGGTGCCCTTCGACATCGTGAACACGGTCATGGACAAGAAGGCCCTGCGGCAGCTGGTGGACTACGTTTACCGGAATCTGGGGCCGAAGGCGACGGTCATTCTGTCGGATCGCCTGAAGGACATCGGCTACCGCAACTCGACCCGCGGCGGGCTCTCCATCTGCATCGACGACATGATCATCCCCGAATCCAAGTGGGACATCCTAAAGAAGGCGGAGACCCAGGTCACCGAAATCGGCCGGCAGTACACCGAAGGCCTGATCACCCAAGGCGAGAAATACAACAAGGTCGTGGACATCTGGGCCAAGGCCACCGACGACGTCGCCACCGAGATGATGAACTCGATGAAGATGACGCCGGTGCTGCGCCCGGACGGCAAACCGCTATTTGACGCCAAGGGCAAGCCGGTGATGGAGGAGAGCTTCAACCCGATTTACATGATGGCCGATTCAGGGGCGCGCGGCAGCAAGGACCAGATGCGGCAGCTGGCCGGCATGCGCGGGCTCATGGCCAAGCCGTCGGGTGAAATCATCGAGACGCCCATCAATGCCAACTTCCGCGAGGGGTTGTCCGTGCTGCAGTACTTCATCTCCACCCACGGCGCCCGCAAGGGGTTGGCGGATACGGCGTTGAAGACCGCCAACTCCGGCTATCTGACGCGGCGGCTGGCGGACGTTTCGCAGGACGCCGTGATCACCGAGCACGATTGCGGCACCCTCCAGGGCGTGGAGCTCGAGCCTCTGGTGGAGGGGGGCGAAATCATTCAGGTGCTGGGCGAACGTATCCTGGGCCGCACCGCCTTGGAGGACATCATCGACCCGTTTACCGAGGAGGTGATCGCCAAGGCGGGCGATGAGATCGACGAGCACGTCGTCGAAAAAATCGAGGGCGCCGGGCTGACCTCGGTCAAAATCCGCTCGGTCTTGACCTGCCGCACGCGGGTGGGCGTATGCGCGAAGTGTTATGGCCGCGATCTCGCCCATGGCTTGCTGGTCGAAGAAGGGCAGGCCATCGGCATCCTGGCGGCCCAATCCATCGGCGAGCCGGGCACGCAGCTCACCATGCGGACATTCCACATCGGCGGGACCGCCAGCCGGCGGGTGGAGCAGGCCGACATCCGCGCGCGTCTGGAAGGCACCGTCAAATTCGTCGACCTGAACGTGGCCAAGAACTCAGAGGGAAAGGTGGTGGCGATGAACCGCCGCGGTGGCAAGCTGCTCATCATGAGCGACACCGGCCGCGAGCTCGAAAGCTTCCCGGTCATCTACGGGGCCCACCTGAACATCAAGGACGGGCAAAAGGTCAAGGCCGGCGAGCAGCTGGCGACCTGGGACCCGTTCACCACCCCGATCATCACCGAGGTGGACGGCGTGGTCAAATTCGGAGACATTGTCCCCGGCCGCACCATGCAGGAAAAAGTCGACCCGGTCACCGGCAAATCCAGCCAGATGATCATCGAATCCAAGAGCGCCGAGGAGCGGCCGCGTATCTCCATTAAGGACAAGGAGGGCAAGACCGCCAAACTGCCGGCATCCTCCGGGTTTGCACGCTACATCCTGCCGATCAACGCCATCCTGCTGGTTGAGGAAGGCGATGGGGTCAGAGCCGGCGACCTGGTGGCGAAGCTGCCTCGGGCGACCACCAAGACCAAGGACATCACCGGCGGTCTGCCGCGGGTGGCCGAGTTGTTCGAGGTGCGCAAGCCGAAAGAGGTCGCGGTGCTGAGCGAAATCGATGGCTACGTGTCGATCGCGAAAGGCAACAAGAAGGGCAAGCAGAAGGTTTCGATCACACCGGTGGACGTCGGCGACAAGAAGGAGTACCTGATCCCCCGCGGTAAGCACATCAACGTCTACGAAGGTGATTACGTGCGTGCCGGCGAAGCGCTGATCGGAGGCTCCGCCATCCCCCAGGACATCCTCAAGATCAAGGGGGAGGTCGCGCTGGCCAAATATCTGGTGGACGAAGTGCAGGAGGTCTACCGCCTGCAGGGGGTGCGCATTAACGATAAGCACATCGAGGTTATTGTGCGGCAGATGATGCGCCGCGTCAAGCTGACGGATGTCGGCGATTCGGACTTCATTCTGGAAGAGCAGGTGGACCGATCGAAATTTGAGGAGATCAACCAGGCGATCGTGGCCCGAGGCGGCCGGCCGGCAGTGGGCGAACCGCTCATCCTCGGCATCACCAAAGCCTCCCTCAGCACCGACAGCTGGGTGTCGGCGGCCTCTTTCCAGGAAACGACCAAGGTGCTAACGGATGCCAGCATTCGCGGTGAAGTGGACCGCCTCAAGGGGCTCAAGGAAAACGTCATCATGGGGCGGCTGATTCCCGCCGGAACCGGGTTGCCCGCGTTTGACGACCTGGAGGTGGATGTGCATGCGTAACGGACCCACGGGGCCCCGGGTGACGCGTGTGGTGACTTCTATTAAAGAAATTGCTTGACAAAGAGCTTATTCCTCTATACAAGTCTTCGATTTTGTAAAACGGAAATTTACCGGGACGAGGAAATCATGCCGACCATCAACCAGTTGGTGCGCCATGCGCGCAAACGAGCGAAGAAAAAGAACAAGACCCCGGCGTTGAAGGGGGCGCCGCAAAAACGCGGCGTATGCACCCGTGTCTACACCACGACCCCCAAGAAACCAAACTCGGCTCTGCGCAAAGTCGCGCGTGTTCGTCTGACAACAGGAATCGAGGTGTCCGCCTATATTCCGGGCGTAGGCCATAATCTCCAGGAGCATTCGGTGGTTCTTGTCCGCGGCGGCCGTGTGAAGGACCTGCCCGGCGTACGATACCACATTGTGCGCGGAACATTGGACACCCTGGGGGTCGAGGACCGCCGGCAAAGTCGATCCAAATACGGCGCCAAGCGACCCAAGTAGAGCCTTTTCGAAGAATGAACCGGTCCCGTCGAGCGGACCCGATGACACATGCGCGCCGCCGCATGCAGCGCGCAGACGATAACGCGGTGGAGTCAAGATGCCCAGACGAAGAGAAGTCGCCGAGAGAATCATCCGCGCCGATTCCAAGTTCGGCAGCCGACTGGTGGCAAAGTTTATCAACTGCCTCATGCACGATGGCAAGCGCAGCACGGCCGAGGGGATCGTCTACGAGTCCTTTGACCTCATCGGCGAAAAGACCAAAGAGTCCCCGGTGAAGCTTTTCGAGAAGGCACTCGACAACGTGCGGCCCATGATCGAAGTGCGGTCTCGGCGGGTCGGCGGGTCCACCTACCAGGTGCCCACCGAAATCCGTCCGTCACGGCGGACCGCATTGGGGTTTCGCTGGCTGATCAGCTACGCGCGCCAGCGGCCGGAAAAAGGCATGGCGAAAAAGCTGGCCGCCGAGTTTATGGACGCCGCCAACAACCGCGGGGCGGCCGTGAAGAAGCGGGAGGATACCCACAAGATGGCCGAAGCCAACAAGGCGTTTGCCCACTTTCGCTGGTAAGGGCTTCATTCGACCGAATACGGGTGTCGTCGTGGAGGGCATATCCGGTTACTATGCCCTTCGCATTTTAATGGGAGGAGCCTCAGATGGCCAAGCAGAAGTTTGAGCGGACGAAGCCGCATGTGAATGTGGGGACGATTGGGCACATTGATCATGGGAAGACGACGCTGACGGCGGCGATCACCAAGCAGTTGAGTTTGTTGGGCAAGGCGGATTATGTAAGCT
>JBGSTS010000016.1:0-9132 GCA_041736435.1 Desulfobacterales bacterium
CGGGCCGCCCAGCCGAGCTCGTCGATGCGCAGCGCGGCCTTTAGAGAGACCCGTCCCTGGCGGTCATCGCTGCGGCCGGCGATCAGATCCGGCAGGGCCGGCAGTTCGGCAATCTCCCCCTGCGCTTCGAGTACGGCGGTCGGTCCGGTAATCTTTAGCGCATCGAGCGTCAGGCGGCGACCGTGCAGGGCCATTGTGCCTGCGGCCTGATGCGGCCCCGGCGGCCACCCGGCGTCATCGGCGGTTGCCAGATCGCGGCCGGTCCAGTGCAGCGTGCCGGCCGGGTTCAGCCAACTCCCCTCCACCTTGAGCTCTGCGTGCAGGCTGCCGGAAACAAACGGCCAGGCCGGGGCGAGCGCGTGCACGACCTCTTGGCCGGGCAGGTCGATCTCGGCTTGCAGGGTCAATCGGCCGGGCCTGAGGAGGGGTGAGGTCAAGGGGTTCATGGGCAGCATCCCTGTTATGCGCAGGGACCCCCCATCCTTCATGTGCATCTCGATACCGGATAGGGTCACCACGCCGCGTGAGTCATAGCACAGGGAGGCGGGGCGGGTCAGAGCCAGTGGAACGTCCCCGCTGAGCTCCAGTCGGTCCACGATGGCGGTAAACCCTCTCTGCGCCGGGAGGGTGTCAACCGTGGCGGAGAGCGTCATTTTCCCGATCGGAGTCAGGCCCTCGATACGGTCGAAACGGATCCGGCCCTTGGCACCCGCCGCCTCCACCCGACTGTCGCTGGCCGTCCAGCCGCCGGTGCGAACACGTCCCAGGAAGGCATCCAGTCTGACATCCGGTTCCATGAGTGGCCCGGACCCCTCCAGTCGCACGCTCAGGCGCCCGGAGAGTTGCGGGGTGTCGAGATTGAACGCCGCCAGGTAGGGGCCGATCTCGCCGGCCGTCAGCTCCAGCCGGGTGGCGCCGAAGCGTTGTGCGGCGAAGTCGAAGCGGCCCTGCAGGAAGAGGCGGTCGGCACCGTGGGTCATCGTGATCGGATCGGCCGCAATCTCATGGGCTCTCTTGCTCAGCCGATAGGTACCGCTGCCCAGCGGCCGGCCGCGAAGCGTGAGGTCATGAATCTCGAGCGCAAGCTCCCCGTCCGGGTCGAGCCAGGGCCCGGCGATGCTGGCGGACCCTCGCAGGCGCCCCTCGATCGGCCATTCGGCAAAGATGTCCCACTCGACGGGCAATCCTCTGAGGCCGGCGCCGATGTCCTGTATCGAGAACTCCACCCGGCCCTCCTCCAGCCGTTGTTCGGGCAGTCGGAGCACACCCCTGGCCGAGAAAAGGTCCTGGCCTCGGGTGAGTTCGAGCGACTCGATGCGGACCTGCTGCTTTGCGGCCTGCGCACGCAGGAGCAGGTTTCCAAGGGGAGCCCCCGCAACCGCAAGCCTTCGGACAGACACTTCGCCGCGGCCCTGCGGGGCTCCAAGTGTTCCGCTCAAACGGATCTCCGCCGCAAGGCGTCCCGCCAGCGCCGGACCGTTGAAGAGAGGGGCGATCGCGCCGAGATCGGGCACGTCGGCCGTCAGGTTCGCCGCCAGCGGTGAATCGAGTGCGCCGGGACTCAGTCGCGTTTCGAGATCGGCCACCCTGATGGCGGCCTCGCCGGCGATCAGCTCGGCCGATGCCATCCGGAGGATTCCCGCTTCCAGCCGGCCCTTTAGCGCGAGGCGATGCTCCGGGGTGGGCGGGCTTCCCGCGGGGACTGCTTTTCCGATCATGTTCAATAGGCGGGGGATCTCTTCGGAGGTGAATGCGAAGGTTCCCGCAGCGGTCTCCAGCAGGGCCCAGGGCTCACCGGCAAGGAGCCCTTCCCAGGGGGCGCCCGCTTCGGTTACGAGCAACCAGCTGCGGCCGGTGGCAACCTCGAGCCGGTCGATGCCAAGGCGGTTGCCCTGAAGGGCGGCCGCCGCCTGCACACGGACCGGCGCATCATCGGCCGGCCAGCGGCTCGAAAATTCGAGGTTCACCCGGTCGACGGCAAGGGCCCGGGCCGGAGGCGGCCATGGGGCCTGGGCACTGACCTGGAGTTGGCCTGCACACACCGGTTCGAAGACGGCCCCGGGGTGCGGGCGTCGGGTGGTTTCCAGTCGGCCGGCGGTCAGATCGATCTTCAGTCGGGAGCCGCCGGCCGTCGTTGAGGATCTCAGGGAGAGGCCCTCGCCGCGGGCACGGAAGGGCTCTGAGGTTAGAACGAGCTCCCCGTCGCTGATCTGCAAACCCGGCAGGACGGCGGGCAGGGCCGCCCGCCTGCCCGCATCCGCCGCCTCCGGGGCGGGCGCCTCCACCCGGTCCAGATCAATCTCGACGTGCGGGGATTCGACCGCGATGAAGGCTGTGGCCAGAAAATGGTCCACCCCCTGAAGCAGCGCGGGCAGGCGGTAGTGAAGGTGGATGCGCTGAACGGAGAGGGTCAATACCGGGCCGGCGGGGGCGGGCCGGACCGTCTTCAGGCCGCGGATCTCAACGTCCCGGAAATAGGAGCCCGAGAGGGAGTCGATCGTAACCTCAAGCCCGGCCTCCTCCCGCAGGACCTCCCGGATCAGCGCTTCAAGCGGCGGGGCGAGCAGCCGGTTGCGGCCGACCCAGGCCGCCGCAAGGAGCGCGGCGGCCAGCACCAGCAGGATCGCGGCACATGTCAAGCGCCGTTTCAACGATCACTTGAGCTCCGCCAGTAGCCGCGCGGCCCACTCCTTGAAATACCGGTCCGGGGACTGGGCGGCCTTGTCCAGATAGCCGCGGGCTTCCTTTTTGTGCTCGTCGCCGCCCATCTGGATCAGCAGCTCGGAGAGGAACAGGTGGGCTTCGGTGTTGGCGTCGAAGTAGCCGGCCTTCTGGTATTCGCGGAAGTAGTCGAGCCCCTTTTGCCGGTCGCGCATCGGCCAGGGCAGCACGGACCAGAAGCGTCCCAATGAGAGCATGGGACCGCCCTGTTTATAGGATTTATCCAGAGCGTAGGCTTTCTCGAAGCTGCTTTGAGTCTTGTCTTTCAGGCCCTCGGCCAGTGCGGTGACGATGCTCACCCCGTCTGAGTAGATGCCGACATTGACCCCGTAGTAGTAGTGCCCGTCGGGCTTGTCGGGCTGAAGGTCGATGGCCTTCTGGGCGCACTGCATACCGATTTTACCGTGCTCGGCGCAAATTTTCTTCCAATCCGCCACAGCCTGCTGCTTGGCCATATTGGCGTATTCCCGGTGGGCACGGGCGCATTTCCAGAGCGCTTCGAAGCGGCCCGGTTCCTGTGCGGCGGCCCTGGTGTAAAGCGGTAGTGACGTTTGAACGTTTTCCAGCCCCCCCAGCGCGAACAGCCGGTCCGCCTCCTCCAACTCGGCTGCCCCTGCCACGGTCCAGGAAAAAAAGGTGACGCACCCACACAACACCGCCCAAATTGCCGTTCGCCTGCGCATAGTCCCTCCCCCTTGGTTAGAGTTGCCGTCACAGCATTTCAATGGCGCATGCCATCGATACCCCTCCGCCGCCGCAGAGCGTGGCCAGCCCCAGGCCCTTGCGGTGATGCTTCATGGCGTGGATCAGCGTCACCATGATACGGGCGCCGGTGGCGCCCACCGGGTGGCCCAGGCCGATGCCGGACCCGTTCACGTTGGTGATCTCCCGGGTGATGCCAAGCTCCTTTTCCACGCCGATGTACTGGGCGGCAAAGGCTTCGTTCATCTCGATCAATTCGAAATCCTCGAGCGATAGACGATTGCGGGCCATGAGGTTTTTTACGGCCGGCACCGGGGAGAGGCCCATGACGGAGGGGTGGCAGGCCCCCCGGCCGACGGCCTTGATCCTGGCTACGGGCGTAATTCCGAGCTCCTTGGCCTTTTCCGCCGACATGATGACCATTGCGGCCGCGCCGTCGTTGATGCCGCTGGAGTTGCCGGCGGTCACCTTTCCGCCCTGGGGCACAAACGCCGGCGGCAGCTTGGCCAGCTGCTCCAGGGTGATGCCGGGTCGGAAGTGTTCGTCTTTGTCGAAGACGATGGGGTCGCCTCTGCGCTGCGGGATGACCACGGGCACTATCTCCGCTTTGAAGGAGCCGTCTTTTGTAGCCCGCTCGACGTTGTTGTGGCTGCGCAGGGCCACCGCGTCCATCTCCGCGCGGCTGATATTCAGGTGTTGGGCCACGAACTCCGCCGTGTGCCCCATGATGTAGGGTTTACCCTTGAAGTAGCTGAGTGGTGGTTGGGTGGCGTCGACAGGGCCGGTCTCGGGGTGAGGGATCAGATGGGAGCCGCAGTGCAGGCCGCGGATGATGTTGTCGACGAACTCCTGGTCCTGGAGCCGGCAGCCCCAGCGGGCGTTCGCCACGGAGTAGGGGGCGCCCGACATGTGCTCAACCCCGCCGGCCAGGATGATGTCGGCCATGCCGGCCTGGATCATGGCCATCCCCGACAGGGTCGCTTCCATCCCGGAGATGCACACGCGATTGATGGTGACCGCGGTTACCGATTCCGGGATACCGGCCATCAGGGCGGCAATCCGGGTTACGTTGAGGGTGTCGACCGGCTCCATGCAGCAGCCGAAACGCACGTCGTCGATCCGGGCCGGGTCGATTTTTGCCCGTTCGATGGCTGCTTTTATCACGACACTGGCGATCCGGGCGGCATGCATCTCTTTTAACGTTCCGCCGAATGCCCCGATGGCCGTTCTGCAGGCGGATGCAATGACAACGTCTTTCATAACTGACTCCTTTCAGGTTCCGATGAGCGTTCAAGTGAGTGTGCGTGATCGATCGCCTCGCTACGGCGATGGCTTACCCCGAATCGGCATCCTATGGAAATTGACGGCCTCTTGTCAAGAATAGACCAGGTCTGCCAGGGGTAGTCTCAGCCTCGGTCCTTCCCACGCCGGGCGGTGTTATGACGGATCGGTTGCTATGTGCCTATCGGAGGTCGGGGTCGACCGGGGCATCCATACGAATTGACGTGTCGATGCCCTCTGATGTATCATTCGACTCGCTGGAATGCACGGTAAGAAATGTCTCGCTTTATCCTTCCGATTTGAGAATGATTATATTTCACCAGTTTCAGGGCCAAGGGGGTCTATGTCGAAAAAATTTCACCAACGGTTCGGGGTAGACCCCGAGAGGAGATCACGATGAACCGAAAATGGGTGTATCTTTTTGACGAGCTCGACCAGGCTGAAACTCACATTGGCGCCGGCCGGGAAGCCGTTCGTGGACTTCTCGGCGGCAAGGGAGCGAATCTGGCGGAGATGGCGCGCATCGGGGTGCCGGTCCCGCCGGGGTTCACCATCACCACCGAGGCCTGCAACGAGTACCTGGCATATGGCGGCGCTTTTCCCGAAGGTATGTGGGATCAGGCGATCACCGCCCTGGAAAAGGTGGAGGAGGTGAGCGGCCGCAAGTTCGGCGACCCGCATAACCCGCTGCTGGTCTCCTGCCGTTCGGGAGCGAAATTTTCGATGCCCGGCATGATGGACACGGTTCTCAACATCGGGTTGAACGAAGAGACCTGCCAGGGCATGATCACGCTCACCGCCAACCCGCGTTTCGTGTTCGACTCCTACCGCCGCCTGATCCAGATGTTCGGCAGCGTGGTCATGGGGCTGGCGGACGAGCCTTTCGAGGAGGTGCTCTCCCGCGCCCGGCGCAAGGCCGGCGCCAAGGTGGACTCGGAGCTGAGCGCCGATCAGCTCCAGGAGGTGATCGGCGGCTTTCATAAAATTTTCCGCCGGATGTCCAATCGCGACTTCCCTTCCGAACCTTACGAGCAGTTGCGCATGGCGACCGCGGCGGTGTTTGAAAGCTGGAACGGCAAGCGCGCCGTCGACTACCGCAATGCCGCCGGCATCCCCCACGATCTGGGCACGGCCGTCAGCATTGTGGCGATGGTGTTCGGCAACATGGGCGATACCAGCGCCACGGGCGTCGCCATGACCCGCCACGGCACCACCGGGGAGAAGGACATCGAGGGCGACTACCTCACCAACGCCCAAGGCGAGGATGTCGTGGCCGGCATCCGTATGACCAAGGATATCAATCAGCTGATCAAGGAAATGCCGCAGGCGTATGCCGAGTTTCTGGGGATTGCCAAGCGACTCGAACAGCATTACCGCGACATGCAGGACGTCGAGTTCACCATTGAAAAGGGCAAGTTGTGGATGCTGCAGACCCGCAACGGCAAGCGTTCGGCCCAGGCCGCGGTGCGCATCGCGGTGGACATGGTGGAAGAGGGCCTCATCAGCCGTGAAGAGGCCGTGCTGCGGGTAAGCCCCGAGCAGGTCGACTTTTTCATGCACCCCCAGTTCGGCCACCCTACCAAGCAGGAAGCCAAAGCCGCCGGGGCGCTTCTGGCGTCCGGGCTCAACGTCTCGCCCGGGGCGGCGGTGGGCATGATCGCCTTCGACGCCGACCTGGCCGAGTCCTGGGCCAAGGATGACAACAAGTCCGTCATCATGGTCCGGCCCGAGACCAAACCCGACGACGTGCACGGCATGCTGGCCGCCCAGGGGATCCTGACCAGCCGGGGCGGCCGCACCAGCCATGCGGCCCTGGTGGCACGCCAGTTCGGCAAGCCGGCGGTGGTCGGGGTGTCGTCCCTGGAGATCGACCTGAACGACCGGCTCATGCGGGTGGGGGACACGCTCGTCAAGGAGGGGGATTGGATCTCGATCGACGGGACCTCCGGAGAGGTTTACCTCGGCAAGCTCCAGACCGTGGTCCCGGACATCAAGGACCCCTGGTTGATCAAGCTGCTGAGCTGGGCCGACGGGTTCCGCCGTCTGGGGGTGCGGGCCAATGCCGATTATCCCCGCGACGCCCAGCGTGCGCGCGAGTACGGCGCACAAGGTATCGGGCTGTGCCGGACCGAGCACATGTTTTTCGAGCCCACGCGCTTGGCCTTCTTTCAAAAAATGATCATGACCGATTTGGCGATCGAACGGCGGGAAGCCCTCGAAGCGCTCCTGCCGTTTCAGCGCGATGACTTTGCCGGGCTGTTTCGCATCATGAACGGGCTGCCGGTGATCATCCGGCTCATCGACCCGCCGCTGCACGAATTTCTGCCGAACATCTCCGAACTCATGCACGAGCTGGCCGATCTCAAGATCCGCCTGCAGCATGCGCCCAACCTGGCGCAGGTGGACGATTTTCTTGAGCAGATCCGGCTCAAGGAAAACCTGCTCAAGCGCGCCAGGGCCTTGGATGAGGCCAATCCCATGCTCGGCATGCGCGGGGTGCGGCTGGGGATCATGATTCCGGAGTTGACCCGCATGCAGGTGCGGGCGGTGTTCGAGGCCGCCTGCATCGTGGCGGCAGAGGGGGGCGAGGTGCATCCTGAGATCATGATTCCGCTCACCAGCCACGTCCACGAACTCAAACGCCAGCGGGAGGTGCTGGAGATCGAGGCGCAAAAAGTTATGCAGGAACAGCATTTGACGGTGGACTACAAGTTCGGCACCATGATCGAGATCCCGCGGGCGGCGCTGACCGCCGACCAGATTGCGGGGTTCGCCCAGTTTTTCTCGTTTGGGACCAATGATCTGACCCAAACGACCTTCGGCATCTCGCGCGATGACGCCGAGGCCAGTTTTCTGGTGCCTTACATCTCTTCCGGCATTCTGCCGGACAACCCGTTCGCAACCATCGACCCCGAAGGGGTGGGCGCTCTCATGCGCATTGCCATGGAAAAGGCAAAGAAGGTCCAACCCGAACTGGTGTGCGGCATTTGCGGGGAGCATGGCGGCGACCCGGCATCGATCGGGTTTTGCCACAAGCTGGGGCTGGACTACGTATCCTGCTCGCCGTTCCGGGTGCCGATCGCGCGTCTGGCGGCTGCGCATGCCGCTCTCAAAGAGAGAATGGCTGAGTCCTGACCGGGCCGTGGCCGTCTCAGAATGCATCGAGGCACTTATGTACCAAAATCCAGATGAAACACCCGTCTGTCGATGCTGATTCCCTCACTGGAATAAAAAGCGAGAGGTTGGCTCCGGGTCCGGCATCGAGGATGTCGCGAAAGTGTCTCAGGTTTCAGCGGTGATGCAATTTCTCGGCATTTGCGTTTTCCTATCAACTCACTTGAATTATTGCTTTTTAAATTTATCCGGTTGAATTCAGGAACTGGCACGCAATTTGTTATGAAATGCGTTTGCGACAAAGTGATCGCCACATAAAAGGAGGAGACCAAATGAGCAAGACCGAAAAGAACCTGAAAGATGCCTTTGCCGGAGAGTCCCAAGCCAATCGCAAGTATCTTGCCTTTGCCCAGAAAGCCGACACCGAAGGACACCCACAGGTCGCGAAGCTTTTCCGCGCCGCGGCCGAGGCGGAAACGGTTCACGCCCACACGCACCTGCGCACGCTCAAAGGGGTCAAGAGCACGCTGGACAACCTCAAGGAGGCGCTGGGGGGGGAAACCTACGAGTTCGAGTCCATGTATCCCCCCATGATCGAAGCGGCCAAGGCCGAGGGCAACGAAGCCGCCGTGCGGACCTTCACCTATGCGAACGAAGTGGAAAAGGTTCACGCCGCTCTCTACCAGAAGGCGATCGACAGCCTCGGCAAAGGGTCGGCCCCTGTGGACTATTACGTCTGTTCGGTCTGCGGTTACACCTGCGAGAGCGAGGCCCCCGAGGAGTGCCCGGTGTGCAAAGCCAAAAAGAAAGCCTTCAGGAAGGTCGACTGAGATTTTCCGCCTGCGGCGGAAAATCTGTTGGGGGAAGCAAATGAAATGTCCCGTGTGCGGTTGCCAGGAATTCTACGTCAAGGATCCGGAGGATGAGTTCGAGACCCGCGGGTTCAGCGTGGCCTCGGGTGCGGTGTGCTTCGAGGGGGAGGGAGCAGGTGCGCCGGCCCCCGTAATCGAGGAGGCCGTCGAGACCTACTGCAACAGGTGTTCCTGGCATGGCAAGCTGGGCGAGTTGAAAAAGGTCTGAGCGGCCACGGCCGCTACTGGAAACAACGCCGCTCCGTGCCCGACACGGAGCGGCGTTTCATTTGCGGCGCGGTGCCCCTCCACCCCGGTGCAACGCGCGGTTGATTTTCCGGCACACGCCGTCACTACCGAAAAAACCACCGGGCCGCCTCCGCAATCCACCGCGCCAGGGTGGCCACCAGCGAAAGCAAAAGCTGCCGGAGGCCGTCGGCGGCGCGCAACCAGCGGGCCTGTG
>JBGSTS010000135.1:0-7169 GCA_041736435.1 Desulfobacterales bacterium
CGCTGCGGCCGGCCGGTGTGGGCGATCTCCATCGCCTCCTTGGGCGGCACCTTCATGGCCTCGCGCGCCGGCTGAAACGCGGCTGCCACCGACACGCAGAGCGTTACGCCAAAGCTGATGGCCACCTCGGCGGGGCTGAGCATCAGCCCGTCCACATGCACCCGTACGAACAGGGTGGAAATGGTCTGGCTCACGGTGTGCAGCAGGTATTTGACCAGCACCGATCCTAAGGGGATGGCCAGGAGCCAGCCGCACACGCCGAACAGCGCCCCTTCGGCCAGGAATAGATTGAAGAGCAGGCGCGGGGAGGCCCCCAGCGCCCGCAGGATTGCAAGCTCCCGGCGCCGGGAGGCGGCATTGAGGGCCACCAGGCTGTAGACCAGGAACATCCCCACGAAAAGCGAGGCAAAGCTGAGCACGGACAGATTGAGCTGGTAGGCCCGGATCATGGCGCTGCCGCTGTCCCGGGCGGCCGAGGGCGACCGCAGTTCAAGCTCATCGGGCAGCTTGCGCGCCAGATCCTCCACCTCTGCCGCGGCGGTCTTGGGTTTGAAGCGGATGTCGATGCGGTCCACCAACCCGAACAAGCCGGTGAACTCCTGAAAGGTGGCGATGTCGGTCAAGGCCACCCGGCCGCCTTCGACCAGGGCCAGGCCCTCGGGGATCAGGACGCCGGCCACGCGGAACTCGGCCCGGTTGCGGCTGTGATCCAGTGTAATGCGTGCACCGGCCACCGTATCGATTTCCCGGGCAAGCGGTTCGGTCAGGATCACGGTGTTCGGCTCCCGGATCAGGTCGAGCCAGCGCTCGGCCGTTTTCTCCCGGTTGCCGCTCAATCTCCAGGTGCGAAAAGGCTGATCCAACAGCGGGTCGATACCGACGAGCAAAAAAGCGCCGCCCCTGGCCGGCTGGACCCGCACATAGGTGGTGAGCAGGGGCGAAAACCCCTTCACGGCGGAGTGGGCGAGCAGAACAGGCAGCACAGCCTCGGGCACATGCCCGCCGGGGCGCACCAGGACCTTTTCGGCCGTCCCGGCAAAGAAGTCCATGCTGCGGGTAAACGACTGCAGGGAGGCGTGCACCGAGAGGCGCACACCGGTGAACACGGCGGCGCCCAGGGCGATCCCGAACAGCACGACCAGCGCCCGGCCCAGGTGCCGGCGCATGTGCCGAACGCTGAACCACAGGAAGATCTTCAGGAAGAAAATCAGGCGTGGCATGGAGGCTCCGCGAGGGCGCCATCCTGCAGGCGGATGCGAACGGTGGCCAGGTCGTCCGCTAGATCGCTGTGGGTGGCGACCACGACCGTCCGCCGGGATTGACGGTTCAGCTCGCAGAGCAGGTCGATCACGATGCGGCCGTTGCGGCTGTCGAGGTTGCCCGTGGGCTCGTCGGCCAGGATGAGGGCCGGATCGTTGATCAGGGCCCGGGCGATGGCGGTGCGCTGCATCTCGCCGCCGGATAGCTGGGCCGGCGTGTGCCCCAACCGGTTCTTCAGCCCGAGCCAGTCCAGCAGCTCGAGTGCCTTGCGTTGGACCGGCTCGGCCGGTTTTTCCGCCAGGAGCGCCGGCAGGCAGACGTTCTCGAGCACGTTCAGGGTGGGCAGCAGATTGAAAGACTGGAAGACCATCCCCACGACCTCGCGCCGGTAATGGGTGAGATCGACACCGCCGGAATCGGAAAGCAAGTGCCCCGCCACCACGAGCTCGCCGCCGGTGGGGCGGTCCAGGCCGGCCAAAAGGGAAAGCAGCGTGCTCTTGCCCGAGCCGCTGTTGCCCTTGATCACCACCATCTCGCCGGCTGCCACGTTAAGGTCGACCGCGTTGAGGCCGATCACAGCGCCGTCCCCGAGCGGGTAGCTCCGGGTCAGGCCGCGCGCCATGATGAGGGGTTGAGGGGGGGAGGAGTCCATGGAGTCGGTTGAGTCCGTTGGGTCTGTTGAGTCTGTTGGGTCGAATGTGGGTCAGACCGGAGTAACCAATAAAAATGCCTAAAGTTGAAAGACCGTGAACAGCGAGTCATAGCCGTACGGGTTTTACAAAAATAGACCGGAAAATTCATCCTCCCCGGTCTGGACTCAATCGACTCAACGGACCCTATTTCTAAATTTTAGGCAATTTAGGCATTATAGGTATTCTTCTTCCCCTCTCACTCCTTCAGGTAGCCCTTTGCGACGGCATCCCCGATCAGCGTCTTGACATACTCCCAGAGCACCGGTGCGCCATCGGCCATCGGCCGCATGCGCGCCAGCACCTGCTCGCGGCGAATGCCGTTCCGGAGCCACACCTCGCCCTCGGTGACATAGTTGTGCAGAAAGGCCTGGAAACGGTCCATGGCGTGGGCGAAACACGCCTCCGGCGTGGCCCGCTCCTCGAACTCGTCCCACAGCCCCCGCAGCTCGGCCGCCTGAGTGTCCGGCAGCATCCCGAAGATGCGCTCGGCAGCGCGCAGTTCGCGCTCCGCCTGGTCCAGGCGGCCCTGCTCGTCGTAGCAGTAGGTGTCGCCGGCATCGATTTCGACCAGATCGTGAATGAGCATCATCCGCAGCGACCGGCAGAGGTCGATCTCCGCTTGGCCGGCATGCTCGGACATCACCATCGCCGCCATAGCGATGTGCCAGGAGTGCTCGACGGAATTCTCCTGCCGCGAGCGGTCGGTCAGGATCGTTTGCCGCAGAACGGTCTTGAGCCGGTCGATCTCGATCAGGAATTCGACCTGGCGCTTCAGCCGATCGCTGCCCCCCGGGACAAGCCCGGCGTCCACCCGGATCCGCGCCGCCGCGCGCCCGTCGCCGCCACCCAAACGCATTCGCTGCCCCCGCCTTGAGACCTGTGTTGGCAACATCGCGGTCCCGCCAAGGCGGGACTCCCACAGTAAACCAACAAGCACAATAAACCTTAGGGTCTCTTCGAACTCAACAGACTCAATAGACTCAATGGACTCAACGGACTCGATACCCCCAGACCGCATACACCGGGTCCGCATACGGGGTCTGTCCGAAGTACTTGTCGTCTTCCGGCCGCGGCAGCCCTCGCATCGAAAAGGTTTCAAGACGGGTATATTGTCTCGTTTCAAGGAAATATTCAAGCACCATTCCCATGCGTTCGAACTCGTGCAGCAGCGGCCACACCCGGATGGCCTTGGGGGGAAACCAGCGGTTGGAAAACGCCGTCACCAGCACGCCGCCCGGCTTGAGGACCCGCGCCGCCTCGGCCAACACCTCGAAGGGTCGCACCAGGTATTCGACCGAAGCCGTGCAGACCACCGCGTCGTAGCGCCCGGCCGGCAGGGGCAGACGCGGATCGCAGTTCAGGTCGTGAATCACCCGCTCCGTGGCGCGCGGGTTTGCGGCCAGCTCCTCGCGGTTCATACCGAGCACCGTAAGAGAACCGACGGGCAGGGTGTCGGGCAGGTGCGAAACCCAGCTTCCCATCAGGTCGAGAACATCGGCCCCCGGCCGGAGCAACTCCCCGTAGAGACGGCTGATCGCCCCGCGCGCAGCGGCGTCAAGATGCTGCACCAGCCGCGGCCGTTCGTAGAATCGAGCGTCATCGGCTTCATCCTGGCGGGCGAACGCCTTGTCCGCAAAGAAATCCGTGGGCGTGTCCCCGGCGCGCGCCTGCATGCCGGGGCCATCCGCCGCCAGCTCCAGCCAGTCGACCGTGGTTCCGCCGTGCTCCTCGAACTTTGGTCGCAGCGCGTGCAGCCACACCTCGAGGCCCGGTCGCCGCCCGGCCAGGGGGTGGTTCAAATCCGCCGTGAGCATGTCCTGATCCAAGCTTACACAGCGGAACGGCTGCACGCTCTCCCGGAACACCCCCGGCACCCCGCTCAGGATTCCCCGGGGATAAAACCGCCCCAGCCGCGGCGTGATCTCGGCCCCGGCGACACGCCGCTTTTCGACGGCATTGACCGGCACGCGGACGACATCGGATGTCTTCAAGGCCGGCAGAAGTGCGCCCGGGTTCAGCTCGAGATCGATCCTACCGGTTTCGGGTGCTCGTGCAATCGCCTCACCCAGCCCCGGGGGCAGGATGTCGCGCCAGAAGTTCACCCGCGGCGCGTACCGGCCGTCGGTGTGCCGTATGCCGTTGTGTTCCCAGCTCAGCCGGAATTCCATGGCCGCCAGCATGTCGTCCAGAGATTTCATCTTAGCACTCCCATTCCGCCTTCATCTCAGAAAAGTGGGGCAAGAGAGCCACCCCCACTTCATAGCCCTCTTCCCCCATCCTGGCGGTTTACGGCCGGCGCCGAGTTTGACGCGTGACCAACCGGAAGGTCTCCTCGTAAATCGTTTGGCGCGGTCCGATCGCAGGGATGTCGATAACGGAGGCCCGCGCCAGGCGGTTAATGATCCGCAGCCGCCCGACTCGGCAACTTCGAACTGCCTGCAGCTCCTCTTTGAGCGCCCTGCCGACTTCGGGGTCGAACTGAACGAGCCCGAGAGCGGCTCGCAGCTTGCGCTTGATCTTGGGTCGGCTCACAACCGGTTGAGGGTGTCCCGGTAGGCTTGCGCCTGCTTCAGGATGCGCTTCTGTTCGGCGGCGGCCATGCGGTCCCATGTGCGGATCATCATGCCGATGCGCGGGTTGGACGCGAGCTTTTCCCGGTGGCGGGCGTAAAAGTCCCAGTAAAGCGAGTTGAAGGGGCAGGCGCCCTCGCCGTACTTTTTGCCGGCGTCATAGGCGCAAGACTCGCAGTAGTCGCTCATCCGCCGGATGTAGTTGGCCGAGGAGACGTAAGGTTTGGTGGCCACGAGGCCCCCGTCGGCGAACTGGCTCATGGCGCGGGTGTTCGGCATCTCCACCCACTGGACGGCGTCGATGTAAACGCCAAGGTACCAGGCATCCACCGCGTCCGGGTGCACCCCGGCCAGCAGCGCGAAGTTCCCGGTCACCATCAGCCGCTGGATGTGGTGGGCGTAGGCTTGGCGCAGCGACTGGCCGATCGCCTCGGCCATGCAGCGCATGCGGGTCTGCCCCGTCCAGTAGTACTCCGGGAGCGGCCGGTCGTGCCCGAGATGGTTCATCCCCGCAAAGCCCGGCATGAGCGCCCAGTACACCCCGCGCATGTACTCCCGCCAGCCCAGAATCTGGCGTACGAAGCCCTCGACCTGGTGCAGGGCGATCCGACGCGGGGTCTCCTGCCGGGCCTTTACAGCCGCCCCGATCACCTCCATCGGGTGCAGCATCTTGGTGTTGAGGGCGAACGAGAGCCGACAGTGGAAAAGCGACCCGCTTTTCAGGCTCATGGCATCCTGGTAGGTCCCGAAGTGCGGCAGACCGTCGCGGATGAACCGGTCGAGCAATCGCAACGCCTGGGCGCGGTCTATGGGCCATGGCAGGCGGGCGTCATCGATCGCGCCGAAGGTTTCCACCTTCGCCGCCGCCGTCATGGCGACAATGTCGCGCACGTCGTTTTCGAACAAAAGCGGCTCCGGTATGGGCACGCGGCCGTCGTAGGGCGTGCGATTTTCGGCATCGAAGTTCCAGGACCCGCCGGCCGGCTTTTCCCCCTCCATCAGGACCCCGTGGCGCTTGCGCATCCGGCGGTAGAAGGATTCCATCAGAAAGCGCTTCTTCCCGGTGAACATCGCCCCCAGCTCGTGCCGTTCGGTCAGAAAGTGCTCGGTGTCCACGGCGGCGCCGGGCACGGTCAGTGCCGCGGCCATTTCCTTCAACTGAAGGTCCAACCGGTACTCGTCGGGCAGGAGGTACTCGAAGCGTCCGAACTTTTCTGCGCTCAGAAGATGCCGGATGTTGGCGGGGATGTCCTGTCGGTTCTGCGGGTCGTCGAGCCGCAGATAGATGACGCGGTGGCCCGCCGCGCCCAGGTGCCTGGCAAAAGCCCGCATGGCGGCAAAGAAAGCGGCCACCTTTTGCACGTGGTGCTTGACGTAGTCGGTCTCCTGGCGGACCTCCATGAGCACGTAGGCAACCCGCTTGTCCGGCCCCTTGAACCAGGAGTGGTTTGAGTTGAGCTGGTCCCCGAGGACCAGGCGCAGCGTGGAAGGCATGGACATGTAAAGGCTCAAGGTGCAGGGTTCACGGTGCAGGGTCTGATAAGAAACCAGGTCCGGCTTTGTGGTTTCATGCCGTGCGCCATAAGCTGCGCCCCGTGCACCGATTCCAAATTTTAGGAATTATGGCACATTATAGGCATTTCACCCATCCTCCTCCCCGCATACCCGCTCCACTTTCTCCACGTAGCCCTGGATGTCGCACTTGCGTTCGAGTCCGGCGGCCACCATGGTGCGCACCTTGCCGAACACGGACCGCGACGGCCAGGCCCGGTCGTGGACCCCGTAGATCCAGGCCACACCGGTGTAGGAGTTGGGGTCGCGGCCGTCGAGGAAGTATTTATTGTTGAGCGCCAGCGTGGTTGCAAAACCCTCCTCCGGGGTCCGCGACCACTCCAGGATCTTCTTGCCCCAATACATGCGCATGTAGGTGTGCATGTACCCGGTGCAGGCCATCTCGCGCATGGCCGCATTCCAATAGGGGTCATGGCTTTCGGCGTTTTCGAGCTGCCGGGCGGAATAAACGTGCGGCCGGCGGTCGCGGCGGTGGTCGGCCAGGCTCTGTTTAGCCCAGCCCGGGATGCAGGCGTAGCCATCGTAATCGGCCGTAAAGTGGGTGAAGTTGCAGGCCAGCTCGCGGCGCACGATCATCTCCTCCAGGAAAGCGTCCTTGGCCTCCTGCGGGCCGGCCGCGTTCGCGGCCGCCATCGCCATATAGAGCGGCGAGATCTGGCCGAAATGCAGGTAGGGGCTCATCGCCGAGGTGTCGTCGGTCTGGGGCTGGTTGTGATTCAGGGCGTAGCGCTCCAGGCGCTGTTTCAAAAAATCCGCAAAGCGGCGGCGGGCCTCGGCCGCCCCCCCTCTGAAACGGCGCACGGCGCCCACGCGGCGGTCGACGTTGAGGCTCTTTAAAATGCCGTCTGTGTCGTTCACGTTCAGCCCGGGCAGGTTGCGGTTCGCATCCCACACGCGCACCGGCGTTTCCTTCACCTCCACCATATAGTCCGCCAGACGGCGATGGATCCTCGGGCGCAGCGTGCGGGCGCCGATCTCGGCCTTCAGTGTGGCCGCCTCGACCGGGACCACCACGTCGCTCTCCACCTGGATGACGCGGCAGGCGGCCCGGCGGGCCACCCGCTCCCGCCAGGAC
>JBGSTS010000079.1:0-7636 GCA_041736435.1 Desulfobacterales bacterium
TGAGTCGGCGGTTGAACTGCCATGGCCGGGGAAATGCTTCAGGCAGTTGAGGATTCCGCACTGCCGGTGGGCGTCAACCCAGGCCCCGGCGTGCCGGCTGACCTCGATCGGATCGCTCGAAAAACTGCGTTCATACCTGCCGATTATGGGGTTGTCGGCAAAGAGATTGAGATCAACGACAGGGGCAAGATTCAGATTGATGCCCATGCTGGCCAGCATGCTGGCAGTCCTCAGGGCGCTGTCTAAGGTCGCGGCAGGATCTCTTCCCTGGCCCAGTCGGGCCGCCGAATCAGTTGTCGGGAAATCGCGTTCCGCCTTGAATCTGCTGACCATGCCGCCTTCCTGGTCGACGGCGATGAGCAGAGGGGGCAGCCCGCAGGCTCGCGCGCAGTCCTGCGCCGAGCGGCAAAGTCGGGCGATCTGTTCGGGAGCGACGAGGTTGCGTTTGAACAGAATGATTCCGCCGAGGCTCATGCCGCTGATCAGCCGCTCGAGCGTTCCGTCGAACTCAGTGCCCTGAAACCCGGCCATGAGCTGTTGTCCGGCCAACCGTTCCTCTGCCCAGTCCGCAAGATCCATCCGCATGCCCGTCGCTGCCCCCCCATGGAGGCCGGGAGCCTCCCCGTTTGTTTGCCGGAGTTCTCCATAGCATTTCAAGGCGGTGCGGACAAGAAGCGAAAGGGTGGGGCAAGTACGCCGTCAGCTGGCCAGAGCGATCGGCGCATGTCCGGCAGAGGGCGGCGAGAAGGTTGCAGCCGGCTCACGCCCGGCAATCATCTTATCGACATCGGCTTTGGGCATGGGGCGCGCAAACAGGAAGCCCTGGCCGTAATCGCAGGCCATGTCGAGCAGGATCGCATGCTGCTCCGGGGTCTCGATCCCTTCGGCCACGACGCTCATGTTCAGTTTGTGAGCAAGCGAGACGATGGCTTCGACGATATTGCGGTTGCTTTCGGGTTGTTGATGGATCCTGGAGATGAAGCTGCGATCGATCTTGAGCGTATCGATCGGCAGCCGTTGGAGGTAGCTCAGCGACGAGTAGCCGGTGCCGAAATCGTCGATCATCAGGCGGATGCCGAAATCGCGCAGGCGGTGAGTCAGGCGGATGGTTTCCTCGGCTTCGTCCATCAGCGCAGTTTCGGTGATTTCGAGCTTCAACAAATGCGGCGGAAGGCCGGCCTGTTCGAGAATCTCCTTCAGGTCGTCCAGGAGGCTTGGCTGCATGAAGTGTTTGCTGGAGATGTTGACGCTCACCGTGAGATCGAGGTCCGCGCCGAGAATTTTCTGCCAGTCCTGGAGGTCGCGGCAGGCCCGCTCGACCGTCAGGCGCGTGATCGGAATGATCAGGCCCGCGTCCTCGGCCGTGGAGATGAAGGCCCCGGGGAAGACCATGCCCGTCTCGGGGTGGGCCCAGCGGATGAGGGCCTCGAACCCCACGACGGCAGCGGTGCCTATTTTCACAATGGGCTGGTAGTGATTTTCGAATTGATTGCCGCTCACCGCCTTGCGCAGGTCGGTTTCCTGCTGGAGCAGGCGCTGGGCCTTCTCGTGCATGGTCTTGTCGAACAGCTTGACTTGGCAGCGACCGGCCTCCTTGGCGTGATACATGGCGGCGTCGGCGTCGCGGATGATCGCCTCCGGTTCCTCGTAGTCGCGGGTGTTGGTGACCACCCCGAAGCTGGCCGGTGCGAAGACTTCCTTGCCCTGGATCCAAAACGGCTTGCGCAGGGCCTGCTGAAGCCGCTCGGCGATTTTGCCGGCATAGGCGAAGTCGTCGATGTCCTCGAGCAGCAGCACGAACTCGTCGCCTCCCAGTCGCGCCAGGACGTCGGTGTCGCGCAGGGATTCCCGGATGCGTTCGGCGAAGGCCACCAGCAGGTCGTCGCCGGCCCCGTGGCCTAAGCCGTCGTTCACCAGCTTGAACCGATCGATGTCCAGGTAAATCACCGCGAAGCGGTAATCCGGCCGCCGCTTGCAGCGTTTGATGGCCATCTGCAGGTGCTCCAGGAACAAGGCGCGGTTGGGCAGCCGGGTCAAGTCGTCGTGGAAGGCCTGAAAGTAGATGCGCTGTTCGGCGTTCTTGAGCTCGGTGATGTCGGTGAGCGAGGCGACGCTGGCTTCGGTCTCCGGGATCCGCGCGAAGCTGATAAGAATGCTCCGGCGGTTTTCGACTTTGTCGATAAATTGACACTCGAAATCCCGCCCGAGCCCGACCGGAATTCCTGCGAGCCCGGTGTTCTCGTCCGCGACCATCTTGCGATAGCTCTTCTCATCGACAAAATGGGTCCACAGCAGCCGGTTCTGCACCTCCGAGCGGCTGTAGCCCGACAGGCTGAGAAAGCGCGAGTTGGCCAGGGATATTTTCTGGTCGCGTTCGATGATGATGGTGGCCGCGCCGGTGTTCTCAAAGATCGTGCGGTATTTGAGCTCGGAATTGCGCAGCTCCGTCGTGCGTTCCTTCACTTTTTGCTCCAAGGTCTCATTGGCTTCCTGGAGGGCGCGTTTGGAGCTGTTGATGCTGTTGACCAGGTATTGGGTGAACAGGCTGATCATTAAAATGAGGGCAACGGTGATAAAAATATTCAGGTGCGCGCCACGCACGGAAACCTCGAAATAGTAGTGAAAGAGGCTGGCCCCGGCGCCGATAATCAGCAGCCCCGTTCGGTCCAGTATCGTTATGCGTCGCTGAGGTTTCATGGGTATTGTGAGATCCGTACTGAATAAGCTCGCTGTCCTCTTCTGCCACTATCGGCATGGATGCCGATCGGCTTTAATCATTTGATGCCGGGATGGTGTTTCGCCTGGATGCGGGGAAGAAGAGAGGGTGGGCGCGCGAAAGAAAAAGGACAGGGCCTGAACCCTGTCCTTTTGTCTTCGGCTTCCCACGATGCCGTTGTTCTCGTGGGGGAATTCTTCGCATGCCTTATCGGTGGAAGCCCGCCAGAAAAGATGCACGCACACCAGAGAAGCCTACCTGACACGTCCACATTTCAATATTTGTGCCAAACTATATCCCCAGATGATTGTTGAATCATTTCAAACCACTGCTTGTCTCTCGCGTAAAAATTTGTGCGCCCCTCGCGCACAAAAGCGTCAAAAATCCGATGCCGAGCGCCTGTTTCTCAGGCCTGTTGCCATCATCGGCGGTAGTGCGGAAAACTTGAGTCAAAAGCGGGCCCGGGGCCTGAGATAAAAACCAAGGAGGCTGTGGCCCCGAGCTTATGGGGTGCGCGGCCCGACCTGGCGCAGTTGGTATTGCCGGACGGCGCGGTTGTGGTCCTTCAGGTTGGTGGAGAACACGTGGGTGCCGTCGTTGCGCGAGACGAAAAACAAATAGTCCGTTTTGAGCGGATAGAGGGCGGCGTGCAGCGATTCGCTGCCGGGGCTGGCGATCGGCCCGGGCGGCAGACCGGGGATGATGTAAGTGTTGTAGGCCGTCGGGGTCGAAAGATGCCGACGCGTGAGGTTGCCGTCGAAATTTTTGATGCCGTAGATAACGCTCGGATCGGTTTCCAGGCGCATGCCTTTCGTGAGACGGTTGTGGAACACCGAGGAGATCAGCGGCCGCTCGGACGCGTCGCCCGTTTCCTTCTCGATGATCGAAGCAAGCGTCACCACCGCGTGCACACCGAAGCCCATCTCGGCTGCACGCCGGGACCACTCCGCGGTGAACACCGTGCGGAAACGCTCGTGCATGACGGCGACGATCGTTTCCGCCGAGACCCCCCTGGGAAACAGGTAGGTATCCGGGAAGAGGTAGCCCTCAAACGAGTCGGCCTCGATGCCGCGACGGCGGGCCACCGGCGCATTGCCGGCCGCGCCGATGATCTCGGCCGCGTTGCCCAGCCCGGCTTTCTCGACCGCCTCGGCGATTTGCCGCACGCTCCAACCCTCCGGAACGGTGAGCCGGTAGAGCTTGACCAGGCCGCGCTGCAAGACCGCCAGAACCTCCTGGGGTGTCATGGAGGCGCTCAGGTCGTATTCACCGGCTTTGAGGCGTCGATCTGCGCCCTGAAGCCGGGCCAACAGTCGGAACTTGAGCGGGCTGCGGACAATCCCGGCTCGAAACAAACCTTCAGCCACGGACGAAAAGGGCTGACCGGTGTGGATGAGAACCGTTTTCGCCTGGACATCAGCGGGAGAGGCCGGCGTGACGGCATAGTTTTCCAGTTCGACCCACACTACGGTCGCCAAGCAGGCGGATCCAAACACCCCGACGATCAAAATGAACAGGATTTTCCTTCCCAAGCGGGTCTCCTGAAGCAATTTCCGAGGCAGAGCCGCACCGGCATAAACCGTTTCAGCATAGCGACACCCTTTCAGCTTGTCAAAGGCCGGTCTGCGCGGTGCCGGAGCCTTAGGATCGATCATCTTGGCTTGACATCTCCAGGCCCTCTCAATTATGGTAAACTTTACACGAGTGCGCTGTGTGTGGTCGCACGCGCGCCGATCTCAAACGGATCGCATGAGGTTCAGGACATGGCCAAACCCAAGCTGAAGCAGCATCACATCAACCGGGACTGGTGCAAGGGGTGTGGGATCTGCGTCGAGCTCTGCCCTAAAAAGGTGTTGGAGCTCGACGACCAGGACAAGGTCACGGTCGTTCGTCCCCAGGACTGCATCTGCTGCCGCCTGTGTGAGCTGCGCTGCCCGGATTTCGCGATCGAAGTCGAAACGCAGGAGTGAGGAACACGATGGGACAGACCCCCAAGTTCGTTCAAGGCAACGAAGCCTGCGTGGAAGCAGCGCTCTATGCCGGGCTCAATTTCTTCGCCGGCTACCCGATCACCCCCTCGACGGAGATCGCCGAGCACCTGTCCGTGCGCCTGCCGCAACTCGGCGGCAAATTCGTCCAGATGGAGGACGAGATCGCCTCGCTGTGCGCGATCATCGGGGCCTCCTTGACCGGTTGCAAGGTCATGACCGCCACCAGCGGACCGGGGTTTTCCCTGATGCAGGAGGCCCTCGGCTACGCGGTCATGGCGGAGATCCCGTGTGTCATCGCCAACGTGCAGCGCGGTGGCCCCTCCACCGGAATTCCCACCCACGTGAGCCAGGGGGACGTCAACCAAGCCCGCTGGGGAACGCACGGCGACCACGCGATCATCGCTCTGACCGCTTCGAACCATCAGGATGTCTTCGCCATGACGGTGGAGGCCTTCAACCTGGCCGAGACGTACCGCACGCCGGTCATCCTGCTGTTTGACGAGGTGGTCGGCCATATGCGTGAGAAGCTCCTGGTGCCCGAGCCCGGGGAGCTTCCACTGGTCGAGCGAATGCGCACCTCGGTCAAGGAGGGGGTCGACTACCATCCCTACCTGCCGCGGGAGGACGGCCGGCTGCCCATGTCGGATTTCGGCGGCGTGCACCGCTACAATGTGACCGGGCTGGTGCACGACATGTGGGGGTTCCCCTCGACCGACCCGAAGGTCGTTCACGGCCTGCTGCGGCACCTGGTGGACAAGATCGAAAACCGCGCCGGCATCCTGGCCCACTACAAAGAGCATCAGCTCGAGGACGCTGAGATCGTGATGATCTCCTACGGGTCCTCGGCACGCTCTGCGCTGCACGTGGTGGAAGACCGGCGGCAGCGCGGCGAGCGGCTGGGACTGCTCGAGCTGCAGACGTTGTGGCCCTTTCCGCACGAGCTCGTGCGGCGCAAATGCGACCAGGCCAAAGCGGTGGTGGTGGTGGAGATGAACATGGGGCAGGTCATGCAGGCGGTTAAACTTTCCGTGCCCCAGCCGGAGCGGGTTTTTCTGGCCAACCGCATCGACGGCAATTTCATCACCCCCGGCGACATCATGAACATTTTACGGATCATCCAAGGCAAAGGGGTTTGACCGATGTCAGTCAAGGAGTACTTGAGGGAACGGTTTCTGCCGCACCTGTGGTGCCCTGGCTGCGGACATGGCGAAGTGCTGGGCGGGCTGGTGCGGGCCATCGAACAGCTGGGCCTGAGCAAAAACGAACTCGTGATGGTCTCCGGCATCGGATGCTCGTCGCGCATTTCCGGCTACGTGGACTTCCACACCCTGCACACCATCCACGGCCGCGCCCTGGCGTTCGCCACCGGGGTTAAAATCGCCCGGCCGGAGCTGAAGCTGATCGTGCCGATGGGCGACGGCGATGCGCTCGCCATCGGCGGGAACCATTTCATTCACGCCGCCCGGCGCAACCTGGACCTGACCGCACTCGTCATGAACAACCGCATTTACGGCATGACCGGCGGCCAGTTCTCGCCGCTCTCGGGCGAGAACGTCAGCGCCACCACGGCCCCGTACAAGACCATCGACCGCGGCTTCGACATAGCGGAGCTGGCCAAGGCCGCCGGGGCCACGTTCGTGGCGCGCTCCACGACCTTCCACGTGCAGCAGATGATCGAGATCATCGCGAAGGCCATCACCCACAAGGGATTCTCGGTGGTGGAGGTCCTCACGCAGTGCCCGACCTATTTCGGCCGCAAAAACAAGATCGGCGATGCGGCCGACATGATCACCTGGTTCAAGGACCACACCACCCCGATCGGCTCCAAGGCCAAGCAGGAGAACCCGGGTCTGATCGAACGCGGGATCTTCGTCCAGAAGCAAGAGCCGGAATACTGCGAGGAATACGAGAAGGTCGTTGCGCGGGCGAGAGGGGGGCGGTCGTGATGGAACGATGCCGGCTGGTGTTTTCAGGCTCAGGGGGGCAGGGGGTGATCACAGCGGCCATCATCCTGGCCGAGGCGGCGGTGATCTGCGAGAATCTGAACGCCGTGCAGTCCCAGTCCTACGGCGCGGAGGCCCGCGGCGGCGCCACGCGCTCGGATGTGATCATTGCCGACAGTGCCATCCGCTACCCGAAGGTCATTCAGCCCAACGTCCTGGTCTGCCTCACCCAGGAGGCTTACAACAAGTTCAGCGCCATCATCCGGCCCGGGGGCCTTCTGATCACCGACAGCCGCTACGTCAAGATCCAGCGCAAGGTGGACGCCCAGCAGCGCGAGCTGCCGATGTACCGCTCGGTGATGGAACAGATCGGCAAACCCATCGTCTTCAACATCTGCATGCTCGGGGCGGTCATCGCCCTGACCGGCGTTCTGCATCCCGAGTCCATCATGAAGGTGCTGGAAGGTCGGGTGCCGCGGGACTTCCTGGAGTTGAACCAGCGCGCGCTTCACCTCGGCATGGAGCTGGGCCGCACGGCGGCCCATTCGTCCGCCACCGCCCGCACATAGACCCGGGCGCTGAAATCCTGCCAACCGGCATAGCCCATCGCGATATCCACAAACCAGGCCGCCGTGAACGAGCGGCGGTCTGCGCTCCAGAGCGCCGTCTGCCGAGGGTCGAAGGCGGGCTCCACGCAGAAATCCTCGCCGTGCGGCGTCCGTGACACCAGCGACATCAGCTCCGGGGTGGTCGGCAACCGCCAGCCGCTGCCATCACCGTATCTGCGCCGGGCAAGATCCTCCACATAGGCCTGCGCCGCGGGCCAGGTGAGAGGATAGGGGGACCCGGACTGCTGCCATGTGAGCCCAGTCGACCGGTCGTGCAACGTGCCCGGTCCCGCCGGTGCGAGGTCGTTCGCCACGATGTTCGCCGGACGCCAGAGCCGGTCGGCACCGAACTCCGATCGCGCGCGGGCGGGGTCGATC
>JBGSTS010000128.1:0-5038 GCA_041736435.1 Desulfobacterales bacterium
GGTCACGATTTCGCGGGCCCGCTCGGCGTTGCGCCCGACCACCCACACCTCTCGCGCCCGCAGCCAGGTCAGGATGAAGGCCACGGTGCGGGCCGCCCCCCCCGTCCCGAAGACCAGCGCGCTCTTGTCCTCCACGTTGAAGCCCGCAGCGCGCATGGTATCCATGATGCCGATGGCGTTGGTGTTGTAGCCCTTCAGCTTGTTGCCGTCCCGGACGATGGTGTTGATCGCGCCGATGAAGCGTGCCCCTTCGGACAGGCCGTCCAGGTGGGGGATGATCGTCTCCTTGAACGGGGCCGTGACGTTGGCGCCGGCGATGTTCAGCACCCTCAAGCCCTCCAGGGCCTGGCCGAGGCTGCCGGGGTGGATCATGAACGGAACGTAGACGGCGTTGATCCCCTGGCGCCGCAGCACGGTGGAGAACATGGCGGGCGAGCGTGAGTGGAACGCCCGTTCATCGCTGAGGATGCAGTAGACTTTCATGATGAAGGCCCCAAGCTCAAGGCGAGAAGCTCTAAGCGCGAACTGACGAAACGGTTGCTTCCGGCTTTGAGCCTTAAGCCGATTGGTCGGCCTAATCCATCGCCAGCAGCCGCTTGAGGCTGCGGGTAATGTCCGCCGCGGAGGCCGGCTTGGCGATGTAGTCGTCCGCTTCGGTGGTCATTCCGTCCGCGTGGCTGTAGCGGGTGGAGGTCACGTGCGAGGCGACCGCCGTGAGCAGGATCACGGGGATGTTGCAGAGCTCGTTACTGTGCTTCAACTCCTTGCAGACGGCATAGCCGTCTTTCTCCGGCATCATCACGTCGAGCACGATGGCGTCGGGCGGGTTGGCCCGCACCTTGGCCAAGCCTTCGACGCCATTGTAGGCGAGTTCCACCTTGAACCCCTCCTTCTCCAAGTTGCCCTGGACCAGCGCGGCGAAATCGGCCTCGTCATCGACCACTAGGATTCGTTTTTGAGCGACCATGAAGCACCTCCTATGGTTGGGAAATCCATTGTGCGTTGTTGTCGTTTCATTGGATAAAGCACCGCGCGGTTCTATACCTGCGGTCGGGGAAACAGCCCCGCGCGCTCCACGATCTCCGGCACGCGCTCCTCCCACTCGATGGCCATGACATGGAACCCGGCGACGCCCTTGACCTCCTTCAACCGCTGGATGGACTCGACGCAGATGGTGAGCCCTTCCTTGGCCTGCTGGTCCTTCGGGGTGCCGGCCATTCGCTTGACGACGTCGTCGGGTACGTCCATGCCCGGCACCTTGGTCTTCATGTAGCGGGCCATGCCGGCGGATTTGAACGGCGTGACCCCGGCCAGGATGAAGACCTTCTCGTGCAGTCCCCGGTCGCGGACGAGTTCCATCCACGTCTCGAACTTGTCGAGGTTGTAGATGCACTGGGTTTGGATGAACTCGGCGCCCGCCGCGACCTTTTTGGCCAGGCGCGGCACGCGGATCTCGAAGGGGTCCGCAAAGGGGTTGGCGGCGGCGCCGGCGAACATGGCCGGCGGGCGCTGGATGGGGTCGCCGCCGAGAAAGGTGCCCTCGTCGCGCATGCGACGCACCGTCTGGAGCAGCTGCATCGAGTCGAGGTCGAAGACGTTCTGGCCCTGGGCGGAATCCCCGAAGCGCTGGTGGTCGCCGGAGAGGCAGAGGATGTTGTGGATGTCGAAGGAGGCCGCGCCCAAAATGTCGCTTTGCAGGGCGATCCGGTTGCGGTCGCGGACCACCATTTGCAGGACCGGCTCCAGGCCCATCAGCTTCAGCCGGATGCAGGCCGCCAGGCTGCAGAGCCGGCAGACCGAGGTCTGGTTGTCGGTGATGTTGACGGCATCTACGTGCTGCCGGATCAGCTCGGCCTTGTGGATGATATGCGCGGGGTCGCTGCCGCGCGGCGGGCCGCACTCGGAGGTCACGGCCAGGTGGCCGGCGCGCAGGATTTTTTCGAGTTTGCTGGGCGTCTTCGGGCTCATGATCGCAGATCCTCCCTGATGATCTTCCGGGGCCCGCCGGCCCGGTCGGTGGACCAGTCCTTGATCGGGCTCAGCCGCTCGTACTCCTCCAGGCGGCCGAGCGCCTTCAGCCGGTCGATGATCAGCTGCCAGGCGCACTCCACGTCCTTGCTGATTTCACATTTGCCGGCCGTGGAGCCTCCGCAGGGGCCGTTCAAGAGGCGCTTGGCGCAGCGCGCCACCGGACAGACAGCGCCAGTGGAGGCCAGAATGCAGCTGCCGCATCCCTGGCAGCGCTCGGCCCACACCCCGCGCTCTAAAGCCGCCCCCATGAAGCAGGTGTTGACACCGGGATAGACCGGCTTGGTCGGATAGCGTTCCGCCGTGAACTGGATACCGACCCCGCAGGCCAGTGACACCACCGCCTCATAGGAGTCGATCATGTCGCGGATCTCCTCGAGGTATTCCGTGTCGCACTGGCGCTCGATGGTGCGCTCACCGACGTTGACCTCCCGGTTCTGTTGGAGAAAGACCATCCGCAGGGCGGAGGCGAGCACCCCCACCTCCTTCTTGCCCCCGGCTTCGCAGACGGTCACGCATTCGTTGCAGCCCAGAACGAGCAGGCTGCGCACCTCCTTGACCTGTTCAACGATTTCTTCAATCGGTTTTCGCTCGGCGACGATCATACGCTGCGCCCCTCCTTCTCGCTCCTCGGCCTTGCCGGGAGCGGGTTTGCGCTTGAGATGCCTACGCCGGCAGCTCCACCCCGGGCACCTGGGTGCCGGCCCGCCGCTCGCGTCGGGCCGTCCGGATCGGGTTGGGCCCGGCACTCAGGACCGCCGCATGCATCTCCTGGGCGAAGCGCACGAACAGCGGCGCATCGCTCGAAGAGAGGTTGCACATGCGCACCCGGCCTGCGCCGATACCGATCCGCTCCAGAATCTGCTGCGCCTGCTCCACGCGTTTTTTCGCCCTGAAATTCCCGGTCTGGTAATGGCAGTCCCCTTCCCGGCAGCCCACCACCGTCACGCCGTCGGCGCCGCGTTCGAAGCACCTGAGAATGTGCAGCACATCCACCTTCCCGGTGCAGGGCACACGGATGATCCGGATGGAACTCGGGTAGCCTAGTCGCATCGAACCTGCCAGGTCCGCGGCGGTGTACCCTCAGTAGTTGCAGCAGAAGGCCACGATCACGGGCTCGAAGGGGGTAGGCATATGCAATCCTCCGCTTTTAAGGGACCGAGGGGTCGAGGGATCCAGGGTTCGGGGGAAGGCATCATGTCTTTTTTTGCTTGACCCCTTGACCGCTTGAATCCTTGAACCCTTTTTAGAGAACCGCTTCCATGAGCGCGTCTATTTTGCACAGCAGCTGCTCATCCTCGTACCAGTTGAGCTGGATCGCCTTGGCCGGACATTCGGCGGCACAGATGCCGCAGCCGTGGCAGAGCGCCTCGTCGATCTCGCTCACGCCCTCTGCGTTGATCCTCGGCACCCGGTAGGGGCAGGCACGCACACAGATCAGGCAGGCCGCGCACAGCTCCGGGTTCACGTGGGCGGTTACAGCCGAGAGCGTCAGCCGGCTCTGAGAGAGGAACGTGACGGCCCGCGCGGCCGCCGCGCAGGCTTGGCTGATGGACTCGCTCAGCAGCTGGGGGCTGTGGGCCGTGCCACAGATGAAAAGCCCCTCGGTCGCCATGTCCACCGGCCGCAGCTTTACATGCGCTTCCATGAAATGCCCCTCGGGGGTGCGGGCCAGCTTGACCAGCGAGGCCAATTCCTCCGTGTCGGCGGGCACCAGGCCGGCGCTCAGCGCCACCAGGTCGGCGTCCACCTGCAGGTCCCGGCCGATGATCCCGTCCCGGAAGGTCACGGAGAGCCGGCCGTTGCCGGCCTCGACCCGCGGCGGGGCGTCCGTGTCGTAGCGGAAGAAGAGCACCCCCAGACGGCGTGCTTCCTGGTAGTACGCTTCCAGCAGACCGTAGGTGCGCAGGTCGCGGTAGAGCACGCAGACCTGGGCCTCGGGGTTGAGCTTCTTGATGTGGATCGCGTTTTTGACGGCCGCCTGGCAGCAGACCCGCGAGCAGTTGGGGTTCTGCTCGTTGCGGGACCCGACGCACTGAATCATCACCACGTTGGAGAGTGCCTGCGCGCCGCGCTCGTGCAGCCGGGCGCTCAGCTCCACCTGGGTGAGGACGCGCTCATCCTGACCGTAGAGGTATTCGGTGGGTCGGTATTCTCCGGCCCCGGTGGCCAAAATCACGACCCCGTGTTCGATCTTGCGCTCGTACATGGCCGGCCCCACCAGGACTTCGGTGGTGAAGTTGCCCTTGAAACCGCTGAAGCCGACGACCAGCGCACGGGTCAAGGCCTGGATCTTGGGGTGGGACTGCACCTGGGCGGCCAGCTCCTGGAGATAGCGCCGCACGTCCCAGCCTTCGATGGTGGACTGGAGGCGGTTGGCCATGCCGCCCAGGCGGTCCTCTTTTTCCACCAGCACCACCTCGTAGCCCTGATCGGCAATGGTCAGGGCGGCATTCATGCCGGCCACCCCGCCGCCGACGACCAACGCCCGCGGGTTGACGGAAATGATTTTTTCGCGCAGCGGGGTCAGGGTTGCGGCCCGGGCGGTCGCCATATCGACCAGCTGTCGGGCCTTGGCGGTCGCCTCGAGCGGGGAGGCGGCATGCACCCATGAATCCTGGTTGCGGATGTTGGCCATCTCCAGCAGGTATTTGTTGCGGCCGGCGGCCTCGAGGGTGTCCATGAAAATGCCCTCGTGGGTCTTGGGGGAGCAGGCGGCGACCACCACCCGGTTGAGGCGGTGATCGGCGATCGCCTGCTTCATCTGCACCTGGGAGTCCTGGCTGCAGGTGAAGAGGCTCTGGCCGGCGAACACCACGTGCGGCAGTGTGCGGGCATGCTCCACCACCGCGGGAACGTCCACCACGCCGGCGATGTTCACCCCGCAGTTGCAGACGAAGACCCCGATCCGCGGCGCCTCCCCGGCAACATCGACCTCGGTGGGGATCTCGACCTGCCGGGTGAGGGAGTTGCGGCCGGCCGCGAGCAACCGGCCGGCCAGGCCGGCGGC
>JBGSTS010000161.1:0-8119 GCA_041736435.1 Desulfobacterales bacterium
GGCTGCCTTTTTGGTGATCTAAGGTCCAGCCCGCCTGGCGCAAAAGTGTCTGAAATTCATCGAAGGAAAGCCCCTTCGGGTTGCTCATGGCCCGGGCAAACAGCTTTTCCCGCTTGGTCATATTGTAACCATATGCAGTTACAAATCAAAAATCAATGAATTTTGCGTTTACGACATCAGCCACAGAAAAAATATCTTAAGTTTCTTGCCTTAACCCGTCCGTGTGCGTCCGTGTGGGTCTGTGGCTAAATCTCATCTTTGTTTTGTCGATCAACAATAAAAACCCTTTTGGCCACGGACGCACACAGACTCACACAGACAACGACTGTTCTTTTCGCCGGTCGACCTGACCGCCGAAAATCCGTCAGCCTGCGGCGCTGGTGTCGTCCTCCAACCCGGATATTCGATCCACCCTGACCGCTCCCCCATGCCCATTATTCCGCCGCACCACAAACCCGGCTGCGCGCAGCGCGAGGAGCTTTTGTCCGGGCAGGTCGCCCGGGCAAAATATCTTTCGTCCGTGTGCGTCCGTGTGGGTCTGTGGCTAAATATCATTTCGGTAGAAACTCATTCAGCACCGGCACGATCGCCTGCGTGAAGGTCGTCAGCCGCTTGTCCGCATCCTCGACGCTTTCATTCGGGTAAACCGGCGTGACCAGCCGCACAAGCGCACCGTCCGTCCTCTGCCGCGTCAGCGCATCCCAGAAGCTTGAAGGCAGCGTCGACATGTGTTAGGGTTTGGCATACGTCTTTTCAATGTCGCTTTGCCGGTTGACCATCAAAAGGAGAACCCGGAAATGGGTACCCTCAATATGACCGAATCTGAACTCGAAATGCTCATTAAAAGGGCTATCATCAGCACGCTTACCGAAAGAAGCGATCTGCTGGAAAACGCAGTCGCCGAGGCCATCTTGGACATGAAACTCGGGCTGGCCATCGAGGAGGGAGATACCGGCGAACACGCTGATGAAAATGAGATCTCTTATTTGCTAAGGGATTAATCCTTGAAGATTTTGTACGCCAAAGCACTCGCGAAGGATCTTGAGGCTGTCTCTCAAATTCCCGGCGTAAAGGAAAGGCTTCGTAAACTCATCGAAACCTTGAAGACAATCGACACGCTGGATGGGCTCCCACACCTTAAGAAGATTGAAGGTTATGACTGTTATTACCGGCTAAGGATTGGCGATTATCGTCTTGGGCTGAAAATTTACGGAAATACAGTCGAATTGATCCGCTTCTTGCACCGCAGAGATATTTACAGGCGTTTTCCTTAGACTTCCAAAGAAAGCCGGCCGCCCTATTTGTCGATTCTCTATGTACTCCGTGCCTCTGTGGTGAACATGTTATTTTTGCCCGCGCCCGCCGCCAGCGGCTGAGGTTTTTCGTTTGCCGGCCCCTCATCATCTCTCTGTGCTCTCTGTGCCTTGGGGGTATCATCCCATCTGCCGTTGTCCACACACAAAAACCATTCACCACAGAGACACGGAGATCACAGAGGAGGTGTTTTTTGACCGGCCGTGAGAGGCGGCCGCTCAAAAAGAACCTGTCCGCGTATCGGCTGAGCGTCGGCTGAGCGGTTTTTATTTGCCGCCCTCTCAGCGGCAAATAAAAAAACACCGGTAGTTCTCTGTGCTCTCTGTGCCTCTGTGGTGAATAGTTCACTTCGGCAAAAACTCATTTAGCACCGGCACGATCTCTTTCGTAAACGCCGTCAACCTCTTGTCCGCATCCTCGACGTTTTCGTCCGGGTAGACCGGGGTGACCAGCCGCACGAGTGCACCGTCCGTCCTCTGCCGCGTCAGCGCGTCCCAGAAGTTGTACCACTTCAACTCCCAGGCGTTGGTCAGCACCCGGTCGCGCGCCGGGAACCAGAAGTAGGAGAGCTGCTTAGAGGCCCCCTTCTCCATGACGGCGCGGTTGACCGTGATCTTCGAACCGGCACCATCGATGGGAGTCGAACCGCTGAACCCTGAACCTTGAACCGTTGAACCCGGTGGGGCAGTAAGCTGCACCACCGCCTTGCCCGCCTTCTTGAACTCCCAGCCGCTGCCGGGCAGGCAGGTCTCGGGCGAGTGGATTGATTCGCCCTTTCGCTGGCTCTCGTAGTAGGCCGTGTAGAAGTTGACCGCCCGCCCCCCGCTCGCGTAGTCCACGATCACGTAGTCGTTTAAGTCCAGCTCCTCGATGAATTTCTCCTCCATCACGTCCCGCCTGCCCGTCCACTCGCCCACCTGCACCGGGAACTCGGCGAAGCTTTGCGCCGGCGGGATCTTCTCCCGGAACTCGACCCCCTGCGCCAGCGCCAGCGTGCCTGCGAGCAAGATGACGGCCACGATGAACTGCGGTGGATGCAACAGAGTCCGGAAGCCGCTTACAGCAGGCTGTTTAATTGGTTCAATTGGTTTTATTGGTTCAAATTGCTCTGCTTGTTTTATTGGTTCTGTTTGTTCTACTGGTGCGATTGGTTCGACTGAATTAAACGAACCGGAGGAATCCAACGAATCGGACTCTCCTTCTCTTTTTCCCTTCAACCAATTAGACCAATTAAACAAACCCAACCAATTAAACTTGCTTTTGTCCTTCTCCCCCGGCAACAGCTTGAGCACCCACATCTCCAAAAGCATCACCGCCAGCCCGAAGATAAAAATCAACCACCCCGAAAACCCGTGGAAAAAGTCCTCCGCCACCGCCGGCCCCCAAATCTCGTAGAGCACCCCGGTTGCGGCGATCCGAAAGGAGTTCGTGATAATCGTCAGCGGCACGGCCGAGACCACCAGAACCACCTTCTTCCACCACGCCGCCTTCCAGAAATAGGCCAGCAGGATCCCCATGATGATCAGAGGATAGAGGTACCTCAACCCCGAGCAGGCATCCACCACCTGGAGCTGGGTGAAGCCCAGGTCGATGACGTTGCCTTCGCGAAAGGCCGACATGCCGTACCACTGCAGCATGGCCACCCCGAGCTTTGAGGAAATGAGCTTGAGCTGCAGCGTCAGGTTGAAGTGGAAAAAATTCGGCGGAGGGAACATGGCCATGATGAAGACGATAGGAAACCAGATCACCTTGAGTTTGTCCCAGCCGAGATGGAGCAGCAGCAGCCCCGCCAGCACGAACCAGGAGGCGAAGTACATGGTCGTGAACTCGCCCCCCAGTTCCCCCAGAAAGAAGAGGAAAATGCCGAAAACGAGCGGCAGGAGCCCCGCCCAGGACGGCTGCGCCCGGACCCCGGCCAGCTCTTCGCGCTTCTCCCAGATCAGGTAGAGCACGATGGGAGCAACCAGGTAGCAGTAAGTGTAGTCCTCGTTCCCCCACCAGATGATCATGACGCGGTGGGAGGTGTAGAATATGCCTGCAAGCAGCAGGCCGTAAAGCGCCGCCTTCACCCAGCTTTCAGCCCTGATCCGAGAAAGATTTTCCATGATTTTCACTCACCGCCCGCTGCGCTCGAGGCACAGAGGGCACAGAGATAAGATTCCTTTTTGACCGGCCGTGAGGGGCGGCCGCTCAAAAAACAACCCGCTTCCGGCAACTGAATACGGGTATTTGCCCTGAATAAGGTCAACCAGAAACTTGTCTCACCGGCAAAAGAAAACAAAAAACTCACTTCGCTGCGAACTCTGAGCCTCGAGCGAAGCGGGCGGTGAACCCATTCTTCACACGGCACAGAACATCGAGGTAGTCCAGCGCCAGCGTGTCCCGGCTGTAGTGTTCTCTCACGAACTTACCCCCGGTCCTGCCCGTCCCCTCGGCCCAGGCTGGGTCCCGGCTCATTTTCAGCACCGTCTGCGCCAGCTGCTCCGCGCTCTCCGGTTCGATGAAGACCCCGCCGCCGCTCTGCTCGACGAGCTTGCGGCTCTCGCCGTCCACACCAAGAATGATCGGCCGCTCCATGGCCATGGCCTCGAAGATTTTGGATGGGATCACCGTCTTGAACAGCTCGGTCCTGCGCAAAAGCACCAGGCAGGCATCGGATGCGGCCAGGATCTCCGGTACGTCCTCTTTTTTATGCTGCGGCAGCATCAGCACGTTGTTCAGGCCGAGCTCTACTTTCCGCTTCAGCAGGTTATGCCGTTCGGCCCCGTCGCCCACCAACAGGAACTCTATCTCAGGGTACGACTCAAGCCGTTTGGCCGCTTCCAGCACCGTGGTGAGTGCATGCGCCATTCCGTGCGTACCCACATAGGAGGCGACGAACTTGCCGTTCAGATGGTACCGCTCACGGAACCCGTTTTGCTTGGAAAGCGGCTTGAACTGCTCCAGGTCCGCCCCGTTGGTGACGATGTCTATTTTTTTAGGCGGGATGCCTTTGGCCACCATGTGCCGTTTGAAGGCGGCTGTCAGGGCGACGATATGGTCGGGCTTTTGGTAGAGAAAGAGCTCGATCCGCTCGAGCAGCCCGATCAGCCCCCTGCCCCGCACGGCGCCCACGGCGTGGATCGACTCCGGCCAAAGATCGCGGATCTCAACCACCCATGGGCATCCGTGCAGGCGCGAGACGAGATAGCCGGAAAGCCCGCAGAAAAACTGGGGCGATGTGGAGACAACCAGATCGACATTCTCGACCAGCCGGCAAAGGGCCGCGGCCGAGAGCAGGTAGGAGAAGTAGTTGAGCGAACGGTTGGCGACCCCCCTATTGGCGCTAAGATAAGTTTTCACTCTTAGCACCCGCACCCCGTCCTTCTCGTCCCACTGGTGCCACCGGTTCTCATAGCCGGGGTAGAGGACGCCGTTCGGATGGTTGGGCGCACAGGTGATGACCGTGACCCTGTGCCCGGCCTGCACCCAGCGCTTGGTGTTCTCGTAAGTGCGCGAGGCTGGCGCGTTGACCTCGGGTGGAAAATAGTGTGTCAGGAAAAGAATATGCATGGGTTTTCAGATAAAGGGGGTTCACCGCAGAGGCGCAGAGGTCACAGAGAAAAGCTTTGTTCTTTTTCATTGCCGCTGAGAGGTCGGCAATGAAAAAGCAGCTCGCCTTCGGCAACTGCATTTACCTCGGGGTGCTCGAACTATGGCTTTAGCATGGGGGTATTAGCATTGGGCGTAAAGGTGAAGGCTGCATAAACCAACTGCCCGCAGGGCGTGCAGTGTTTTGTTTTCAGGCGTCTCAGCGGAAAACAAAACGACCCCCCAAAAAACCCTCTGTGTACTCTGTGCCTCGAGCGCAGCGGGCGGTGAAAAGATCACTCCTCATGTATCCGCAATAGCCAAGCCAAACGAACCGGAAGCGATGCCCGCTTCAGCTTGAGCGACAGCACCGGGCATTTGTGTTTGAGGTTAAATTCCGGGCAATACCAACCGCTCTCGATTTCGACCCTGCCCTTCCCTGCCGATGAGACGGTCATCAGCGGTTGGCCGTTATCCGTTACCCGCACGCCGCTGTCTGAGGCTTCGACCTTCAGATCCGGGTGGATATGCAGGCGGGATTCGATCTCGTGGGCGCCCCGGCCTTCGATGCGGTCCTCGATGTCGATCGTATCCCCGGCCCAGGTGATGCTACGATGGTGGACGGGCTTGCCCTTCAGCCGCTTGTAGCCGTCGTGGGCGCCTTCAAAATTAAGGGTGCCGTCGTTTCGCTCATTTAGTCTGGCATAGAGCGGATAGGCGCGCCGGGCGCAGCGGTGGGCGCCCCAGACTTCGGACTGGTTGTCGCCGTCCACCGTGACCGTGTTGTGCCCCGCGTTGCCGCGGTTGTATTTCCGTATATCGCCGTCCTCATACTGGCAGCAGCCCGAGTCCACCACCACCCGCCGCCCCCCCAGCGAGAGCTCGAAGCTCAGCGTGTCGCAGTGGCTGTGCCCGGGCTGGTAGTCGGGTCCGACAGGGCCGCAGTCCACGATCAGCCGATCGCCCGCCCGCGGCGCCATGACGAAGTAGCCGGTGTCGGGGAACGACCAGGACCTGCCTGCGGGAGAATACACCGCCGATCCCGAAAGCCGCTCGAAATAGGCCAACAGCTCGTCCGGGTGCGCCTCGATGCCGAAAGCCGCGTCGTTGAAAAGAGCAATCTCCCCGTCCGGGTGGGTCACCCCGTTCAAAAACCGCACCATCTTCCGGCTTATCGGCTCGGCCTGCTCCGCGAGCGCCCTTGCGACGGGCGCCTTCCGGCCACGGCAGAGGTTCACGAGGTCGAGGCAGTCTTCCAGGATCATCGCGTGGTACATCGGGCTGCGCTCGAAGTGCCCGCCGTCGGCCAAGACCTGCTCGACCAGCTGATCCTGTAAAATCCGTGCTCCGGTCGAGAGCCAGCGCTGCGGGTCAGCCCCCTCGAAAAAAACCCCTGAGAACACGAGCGCCTTTCCGTTCTTGAACAGGTGGTTGGCAAGCAGGTGGTGCTCGATGTTGCGTTCGAGCCACAGGGCCTGCTCATAAAGGCTCTTCAGCCACTCGGGTTTTGCCTGCCCCCTGCCCTCGCCCAGGAAAAACTTGACCCAGTTGACGATCCGCAGCGAAACCGGAAAGGGCTCCCAGGCATCCTCCGCGCCCACGGGGTTGTCGACGATCCAGTCGTCGATCAGCCGGCAGCGCTCTTCGAGCGGCCGGCCGGAATCGAGGAGGTAGTCGAAATAGTGCAGGTTGTAGCGCCACAGCTTCGGCATCTCAGGCGAGCGCCAGTCGATGCTGCCGGACGGGAACTCTTTTTTTAGATTGAGGAAGGTGAATTCGCCGATACCCTGCGGCGGCCTTCCGAGCCAGGGCGCGGCTGTCAAGAGCGTTCGGGGCGCAATGTGAGCCGGGGCGGAAAGGTCCTTCGGCCGGCCGTTGATCCTCCGCAGCAGCCGCGAGGAAACCTGCCCGGGGCGGAGATGGCGGAGGGTATGGAAATAGAGGGAGGGGTTAAGCAAGGAAGATCGATTATCGATTAGGGCTCAAGTGAAGGGAAAGGCAAAATTATGAGCCACAGACCCACACGGACCCACGCAGACCAAAACAATTCTTTTCGCCGGACGACCTGTCCGGCGAAAAACATTCTGCGCAAAGCGCGCGCCACCTTTTGCTCCGGCGGCACCGCCCGGGCCAAAACCCTGCAGTCGTCCGTGTGCGTCTGTGTGGGTCTGTGGCTAATTAAACAGCAGTGGCAGTCCGTTTTGACAGGCGTATTCGTCCAAATGAACGATGGTGCCTTTATTCAGCGACTCGTGCACGGCGAAGGTGACCAAGGTCGTCTCAACAATCTCATTCAGCGGAATCGGCGCCGGCCCCTTGCCGGTGATGCACTCCACGAAGGCCTCGATCTCAGCCTTGAACCCCTTGTCCTGGCCGCCCTTGAGCGTCTCTTTCTTCGAGCCGAACACCTCCAGGCGCCGGAAGTCGTCGATCACGACCGCCGCGCCACCCCGGGCGAGCTCGATCCGCTCCTTGGGGTAGTCGGCGCTTCCCACGGCATGGTAGAGGATCGTTCCCACCGAGCCGTCAGCGTATTTCAGGACGATGCTGACACTGTCCCGGTTGACCTGGCGCTTGTCGTCGCTCTGCACGCACATGGCCTGCACGCTTTTGACCGGCGCGCCCGCCAGAAACCGCAGCGCATCTACGAAATGGCATACCTCCCCGATGATCCGCCCCCCGCCCTCCACCGGGTCCTGCACCCAGGACTCCTTCGGAATCATGCCGGCGTTTACCGTATAGACAGCAAAAAGCGGCCCCGGCTTGCCCTTCAGCACCTCGGCGGCCTTGCGGATGAACGGCGAAAAGCGGCGGTTGAAGCCGACCAGAAGCAGCGGAGCGCTTGCGGCGGACCGCTGCGCTTGAGGAGCGCCATCCTTCGCTAACGGCTCAGCGGGCTCGAGGAGCGCCTCGCTTGAGGCAGAATCAACTACTTGCCGCGCAGCGGCTGACAAATTTTCCTTTGCCATGTCGGCAGAGGAAAAGGTCTGTGTGTGTCCGTGTGGGTCTGTGGCTAAAATAATCTCTATCAGTTCATCTTTTGTAAGGCAGAGGGGTTTCTCGACGAAGACATGCTTGCCCGCCAACAGCGCTGCGGCCACGAGCGGGCCGTGAAGGTTGTGGCGCGTGGCGATCAGGACTGTGTTGACGCCGGGGTCGGCCAGGATCTCCTCGGCCGAGCCGGCGCAGGTCGGTATGCCGAACTGCTTCGCCACCGCGTTGGCCGTCATGCCCC
>JBGSTS010000191.1:0-10964 GCA_041736435.1 Desulfobacterales bacterium
GTTGGCAGCCTGTATCTTCCACCACGGGGGGGCAATGTCATCCAGCTTGGATTTGACACGGGTGGGCCTACGGAGGTAAAGATAGGATACGCGGAATTAATCTGGAATGATTTTAGATTGTTGAATACCTGACAGATCATCCGACAAATCACCAACCAGTTGATTTTGTGATATTTTCACGTAAAGCGGCGCTCATATTGTAAAATTCATTTACAAAAGAAACCTTATTCGGCAATAATGAGCTAAAAGGCTGTTCAACTTGTGAGGAGGGCAGAATGTCTTTGGTCTCTTCACCAAGAATCCATATCTTCTTTCTGTGTATTATCGCCGCCTGCTTTTTCTTGAGCTCAATTCGTTCGGAAGCTCAAGTATCTCCATCCTATAAAACATTCAGATTTTCTCTGGCTGCGATTGCCAAAGTCATAAAAGCTGGACGGTCTCAGATAATTCCTCTCTCAGACAATATTGTTCTTCAGGCGAGCAGTTTAATCAAATTTTATCTGGAGATGGAAAGCGAAGGCTACCTTTACCTTTTTCATGATGGTTCTCGTGGCGAGTTGGTGCGTTTGTTTCCGCAGGACTCACAGTCGGCAATTGTCCTAAAATACACCCCTGTTTATGTTCCAGAAGCGGATAGTTGGATTGAGCTGGATTCGAATACCGGCAATGAAACATTCCATCTTATTGTTTCTGCAGTGAGGCTCGACCGATTAGAAATACTATACAACCAGCATGTCATTTTGAAAGAAAAATCACAAATAAACAAGTCTACTAAGGCCATTCTTGATGAAATAAAATCATTGAGGCGTTTCAATTTAGAGGGATCGGCTGAAAAACCGATAAGACTAGCGGGAAAGCTTCGCGGCAATTCTTCTAATGGTTCAATTACGCCGGCAGTGTTTAGAAATTTCGCCTCAGAAATCAGCACAACTGGAACTTATGTCAAGAGTGTAACCATCGATCATCGATAACCGAATCGTCCATTGCGTTCATATTTTCATCTTCGCTGGTCATAAATCGATTGTATCGGACGGCTGTCTATCAGAAACATTTTATTTCTTAAAGCCGGCATCATGCCGAATCCAGACCTGGCAGATTAGGTCTCTATAACTTGGAAAATTTGTCATGAATACCTCGTGCCGCTGCTTATCTGTTATTCCACAAAGAATGAGGGGCGCAATTTTGTGTTCCATGGCCTCTTTGTTTTTGTCAATTATTTCGATCACTGCAATTGGGTTCACAGGCTGTGCATCCAACCCTAAAGCCGTCGATGATGCGGTGAAAACAACCTTGACCATGCGCGGCAAATCATTTGTCCCTCCACCTCGAAGTGTTGATGACATTTTGAGCGTCATAGATGGGGAAGCCGAGAAAGATGCCCTTGATTTAAGAATCTGGGAAAGCAGAAAAAAAAATAAAATTCCAGAAAATGCGACAAGGAGTGAATCAATCAGGTTTTATTTCAAGAGAGGAGAAGCTGCATTCAAATATGGATTTTTTCAACAGAGTCGAGATGATTATCAAAAAGCTTATGAAATGGCAGGACCGGAAAAAGCAGACGAAATTTTAATAACCCGGTTGGCCTACTCAGAACTAAATCTCCAGAATTATGAGAGGGCAATAGACTTGTTTGCCAGTGTGCTAGGGAGAAGGATTGTAAATTTTCATCCCTACGCCGAACTGACCAACATTTTTGCATTGACTGGGGACTTTGAAAAAGCCGAGGCCATATGCAATAAGGGCCGTTTAGTTAATAATCATCATGCTACCACATGGACTCCTACTGAGGTATTTTTTAAATCCAAAATGGAATATACCCTGCTGAATATGAAAGCGAAATATAAAGAGGCTGAACCGTTTATCAGGAGGGCCTTATATGCCGCTACCGCTTCTTATCGTAACCGTTATGTGGATCATAATGAAAGGATAGCTCTTTTTAAAAATTTAACCAGCCAAAACCGTCTTGTCGAAGCTGAATTGGAGGCGAGGGCAATTGTCGATAAATCTATAATTAAATATCCTATTAAGAGCACTTATTCCATAGAGGCGATTACGGCTCTATCAGAGGTGCTGCTATCCCAAGGAAGAGTAACTGATGCCGAAAAAGTATGTCGCGCATCAATACAGGCATTCGTGCAATTGGGTATTCCAATAACGTCAGTTTATTATTCGCAAGCTATAAGCATTTTGGGTAACATACTTGTAGCCAAAGGTGATTATCCCGCAGCGATCCGAACATTTGATTTATTTCTCGACGTGAAAGATACCAATCGATATATCTATGACCGATTCTATCGAAGAATTTACAATGTGATGGTAGCGCTCATTATGTCCGGTCGCAGCGCGGAGGCCATGGAGTTGATTGAAAGCGCATATCAGGACTCTGAAAGACTATTGGGTAAAAAGCATTCGTTGAGCGCCGAATTATTGGGCCTGCGGGGGATGGCAAATAATGCCCTTGGCAATCTGAGCGGCGCATACCATGATTTTGCAGAATCTATCCCCTTGATCGCAAAATCCATGACGTATTCAGAAAACCGACTGTTCAACCATCGGTTCACGCTCATTATGGAAAGTTTTTTAGACCTTCTATCGAAACTCCGAATGTCCGTAATAGAGAAAGGCCTTTCAATTTCCGCCTCTTCCAGAGCGTTTGAAGTTTCCACCCTCCTGAGCGACAGTTCGGTTCAAAGCGCTATCCTCGCGAGCACCGCGCGCAAGGTCATTAAGGACCCAACGCTGCAGGAACTGACACGCGCTGAACAGGATAATCAGCAACAGATTGTGGCTTACCAAAACCTTATCCGGGACATGGTTGCGAGACCGGACAGCAGCACCAACCGACGGGGCATAAACAATGTGAAGACGATGCTGGATAAGCTGACCGCTGCACGGGAAACTATTGCCAATGAGGTTCGAAGGCGCATGCCGGATTATTCGAACCTGGTTCATCCCGAGCAGCCCTCGCTCTCCGATGTCCAGAGCAAGCTAACCCCGGAGGAGGCGGTAATTTCGATCTGCAGCGCTGAAAACAGTACCTATGTTTTTGCATTTTCAAAAAACGGCCCGCCGGAAATGGTTTCTGTGCCGGTCAGCCGGAAAGAGCTTGAGCATCTGATTTCCGATCTGAAAAATTCCCTTTTTCCGGGTTCCGACAAGCTGAAACAGTTGCCCGCCTATGATTTTGCGAAGGCATACGAATTATATTCATTGCTGCTTAAGCCGGTTGAGGCGATTTGGAAAAATTCCAAACACCTGATCTTAACGGCCTCAGGACCTTTGAGCCAGCTGCCGTTTGCGCTTCTCACGAGCGAGCCGTTTCAGCTCTCAGAGGGAAAAGAGGTCTTGTTCTCCAACTACAGCAATGCGCCTTGGTTGATTAATAGAATTTCTATAACCATGGTGCCTTCGGTCAGCTCGTTTGTAGCCTTGAAGGAGAGACCCGGAACGGTCCATGCGAAAAAGCCGTTTGCCGGCTTCGGGGACCCAATTTTCAACCAAATCCAACTGGCTCAAGCCTCGAATGAAACGAAACCCCACAGCTCAATGGCCACAACCGGCAAGGCCAAGCTGGATATTCGCGGCATCCGCCTGACCAACGATGGAAGCCTCGACAACCAGAAGCTTACATCCAGCACATTGGAAATGCTGGAGCGCCTCCCCGACACGACTGCTGAGCTTTTGAGCATTGCCGAGGCGCTGGGTGCCAACCCGGCTCAAGACGTTTACCTCGGCCCGCGGGCATCTGAAAAGCAGGTAAAAAGCATGGACCTCTCGGACCGCCGCGTGGTGGCATTTGCCTCGCACGCGCTAGTGCCCTACGACCTTGATGGCCTGGATCAACCTGCGATCGCGCTGTCAGCGCCTTCTGTCACAGGGGAAGAAGGTGACGGACTTCTGACCATGGCCGAGATCCTTGACCTGAAACTCAACGCGGACTGGGTGGTCTTATCCGCCTGCAACACCGGCGCAGCGGATGGAGCCGGGGCGGAAGCGGTGTCGGGGTTGGGCCGGGCTTTCTTCTATGCCGGTACTAGATCCCTGCTGGTTAGCATGTGGCCGGTGGAAACAACCTCCGCTAAAAGACTCACTACCTCCCTATTTCGGCATCTGAAAGATGACCCCGGCCTCACCAAAGCGCAGGCCCACCAGAGGGCAATGCTGGAGCTGATCGAGGGACCAGGTATGCTCGACGAGGACGGTAGACTCATTGCAAGCTATGCCCACCCGTTTTTCTGGGCTCCTTTCGTAGTAGTTGGTGACCATGTAACGACAAATTCCAATTGAAAAGTGTGGTATAGAAACTCTAAATTTTCAACACATAATCTATCGCAGAAAAATTATGACCAAGACCTGGGGATACTGACAGCATTACTCCAACAAACTGAATTCTTAAAAATAGGCGGATATACAAATAATATCTCCCGATAAGCCTTTTCAGATTTTTTCCTTTAGAATTAGTTTTCCCCCTGTTGAAAAGGAAGTCCACCTGAACCGTCCAAGAGGTGACGATTCAGGCGGTTGTTGATGGCTATTTCAACGGATCGTTATCCTCCTCATTCTTTTCCTGCTCCTCCTCAATCTCCTTCCTGATTTGTTCCCGTTCTCGTTCTTCCTCAACCATTTCCTCCGCCAAAGCACCGGACAAAGCGATGTCATTCGTAGGAGGACCGCAATATGTGAAACTAGACCGCATCACAATAAAACCTGACGAAATGAACGGGCAGCCGTGCCTCCGGAATATGCGCCTGACCTTCAAGCGCGTTGTGGAGCTTGCGGCATTTTACCCCCATCGCGAGAAGTTGCTGAAAGAGAACCCCGAACTCGAGGATGAGGATATCCGTCAAGCGCTCATCTATGTGGCCACCTACCTGGACGACCGAATCGTCGAACTGCCCTTGAACCATGAAACTGCAGCTTTACCAAGGGCCACCCCGAATGGCCGCCATGCTGCTGAGAGAAGCTGGTCGGCACCATCGTCGGTCTAATTGGTGCCGGCAGAACCACCGAGGAGGTTCTTGATGCCTATCCCTACTTGCAACGCGAGGACATCCTTGAGGCCCTTTCATACGTCGCTTGGCGTGCTGAGGAAATAGAGGTCTTACTGACATCGTGATCAAGATCATCGTCGACATGAATTAAATGACATGCTGAAAAAGCTTTCCAAGCTGCTCGAGGTGGGATCGTTCTTCGCCGGCAATCTGTATCAGTGAATCCCTGCTTTCTGCGGTTTTCGCCCGGTCGGCGGCGCGCTGGTAGAGATCCAGGGCCTGACCCTCGATGGCCATGGCAAGCGATATGATCTCCGCCGGGTTTTCAAGGTTCGGCTGATAGCGCTGAATGTAGTCTTCGGTCGTGAGCCCTCCCTCCATGGCCGGGGCGAAGGTCTTTTTCGCAAATTCATCACGGCCAACTTCCGCACCTGTCAACCTAAGATATTCGCTAAAAATCCGGTCCTGGTGCTTGATTTCGATGGTGGAGAGCTTGGCGAATAACTTTCGCGCTCTCTCGTTCGTCACCCGTGGGGCCATCGACTCGTAGAAGCGGCGCAGGCCCTCCTCCAACCCATAGGCCACCACCAATGTCTCTTCCGGCGACTCTTTTCCCGAAAAAAGATAAAGCCCCAGGTCCTCAGGCCCGACCGCTTTCTCGCTGTTCCAGGCCTTGATGCCGCCGGACAGATTGAAAACCTTTTTGAAACCCTTCCCGGCAAGGACCTGGGACGCCACCCGGCTGCGGCCGCCGATGGCGCAGTAAACGATAACGGGCTTTTCCGGGTCGAGCTCGGAGAGCCGCGCCCCAAGATCCGCCAGGGGGATCAGTTTTGCCCCCGGAAGATGCTCGGCTTCGTACTCCTCGGGCTGACGCACGTCGAGCAGAACAAAGTCATCCGCGGCTGCGTGGTTCATATAGTCCTTTGCGGCCGGCGCATCGAAGGACTTGACCGGTGTGAGAAACTGTTTCCAGCGCATGCAGACCATCCCTTTTTATGAGATTGCTACATTTCAACGAAATAGCCGTACTCCTTTGCGTTCACGTTGTGCCGCTTTTCCCATCCGATGGTGGAGGAGGGGGTGGGGCCGTAGTCGTGGCCCGGCCAGACCACGGTGTCGTCGGGCAGGGTCATCAGGCGGCGTATGGATGCCCCCAGGGAGGGGCGATGCCCGCCTCTCAGGTCGGTGCGGCCGCTGTCGCCCACAAACAACGTGTCGCCGGTGAAAAGGTTCAACTCGGCATAAAGGCAGATGCCGCCCGGCGTGTGGCCGGGGGTGTGAAATACGTTGAATGTGATGTCTCCGACCGGCAGTTCTTGATCGCCGGAAATTAGAATATCCGCCTGCGGGACCGCTGCCGCTTCCAGGGCGTGGATGACGATCTGGGCGCCGGTCAAAGCCTTGAGGCTGGCGCTGCCGGCGGTGTGATCCCCGTGGCCGTGCGTGTTGACGATGGTCTCGATGACCAGCTTTTCCTTTTTCGCTTCAGCCAGGATTCGGTCGACATCCGCACCGGGATCGATTGCCATGGCCTTGCGGGTCTTCTCGCAACCGACCAAGTAGCAGAAGTTGTCCATGTGGCCGACTGCCAGTTGCCGGATGATCATTTCTTGCCTCCGAATCAACGCGCTGCATTTTTTCCACTACCACCCTAAAATACGGTGCTTCGCATTTTTCCGGTAAAATACGTCTATGCCATGCGTGAGTCAATGGCCGGCAGCTAAGCGAACACCTCGGCTTTTCAGGCGCTTGATGTTCCCAGCGTTCAATCGTAATGTGGCACTAAACCGTTTTGACAAAACATCCAGATGGGGGAGCTGAAACCTAAATGGGCCTGCTCAGTCTTCTGATAAACGACCCGGTTACTTTCATCCTTCTGTCCATCCCGCTCTTGTATTCTATCATCATCCACGAGCTGGCCCACGGCTGGGTGGCTTATAAGATGGGCGATCCGACCGCAAAGCTCCTCGGCCGGCTGAGTCTCAATCCGCTCAAGCATCTCGAACCGGTCGGCACCCTGATGCTTTTTGTCTTCGGATTCGGCTGGGCAAAGCCGGTGCCGGTGAATTTCAGCAACCTGCGTGAAGGCCGCAAGGGGTTTATCTTCGTTTCGGCGGCCGGCATTGTCGCCAATGCGCTTCTCGCCTTCACTGCGGTCTTCCTGAACCGGCTCCTGTCCCCCCCGCCGTCAACCGTATTTGCGCTGCTTCTCTATTACATGGCGCAGGTCAATATCATGCTGGCCGCATTCAACCTGATCCCGATCCCGCCACTCGACGGCTCTAAAATCCTGATGGGCGTCACGTCCGGAGCCTTCCAGAGATTCCTGATCAGCCTCGAGCGGTATGGGTTTTTCATCATTATCGGGCTCCTATACCTCGGGGCCCTCGATCCCCTCATTACCTTTCTCCGTTGGCTGCTAATAATGCTGATCCGGCTTCTTTTGCCGTAATCCATTCCAGACCGAACCTGCACCCGGCTCTTGGCGCTGCGCGGCCACCCGGTGGTCGTGGTCGAGGAACGAGACCGGGCGGTCGGGAAATTCTCGTCAGGTCCCGGGACTTGGTCACTGCCGAGGGCTTCCGGCCGGAACGCCGTTTGACGGCGCTCTTGATCCGCCTGGGCATTGAAACTCACATGATCGGTGCCAAGCCCCCGCGGACGCTGCCCGAGCTCACCGCCGAGGCCGACGAGCTGGGGCGGGAGCTATAAGAATTAGGCCAGCCTCTAAATCAAAGGAGCAGGCGCTTCAGGACGGCTACCGGATGATTCAGGCCGGCTGGCCGCAGGCAATGCGTTTGGATCTGGTATGCACGGGTTCCGCCACCAGCCGCACGCCCAACGCCGCACAGACACGGCTGATGGTATCGAAGCGCGGGTGTGCATCAGCCCGCAGCGCCTTGTAAAGCGCTTCGCGCGATAATCCGGACGCCTTGGCAATCTCGCTCATGCCGCGGGCACGGGCAATGTCCCCCAGCGCCGCTGCGAGTAGAGCCGGATCGTTCGCCTCCAGTATAAAGGTTGGGGTTTAGATTTGGTGCCCTGATTTATTCCCTGGAGACAGCCAGCCGCGCCATGCGCGCCAACACTTCAGCCCCGATCGAATTTTAGGTTGGCAAAGAAATTCGATGATGGGATCGTGGAGAGGCGAGCCTCCGAGATATGCTGGATCGTACCGGTCATGGCTTCGGCGATGACGATCACCGAGTATTTTTGGCTTTTCAGCTTTGCCCGGCCGGGAAGTACCTGGCCGTCCAGGATAGCGAGGTGTTTGTAAGCCGGGATAGAGCTATGGTATGAGTGTAAAAGTAAAAATTTAGCCCCGGAGAGTTTCGCCATGTCTTTTCGTTTCCATCATGTCCACATCATCTGCAGAGACCTCGAAAAACTGATCGGGTTTTTCACCGAAAGCATAGGGGCCGAGCTGGTCCGGCGCAAAAAATTCGGTACCGCCGATGGGGCCTCGCTGAATCTGCAGGGCACAACCATCAACTTGCGGGTCGCCAGGGCTGACGAGAAAATGGAAGGGGATGCCGTGCGGACCGTGTACGGCTACAACCACATCGGTTTGGAGGTCGAAAACCTCGAGGCCGCATTTGCAGAGCTCAGTGCGCGGGGGTATTCCTTTTTCATGCCTCCCACCGACATCCCCGATCTCCGAATTGCCTTCTTCAGAGGGCCGGAAGATATCGTCATCGAACTGGTTCAGAGGAAGGACACGGGATCGTAACCCCGGCCGACCTTTTGCCCGGCCCCTTCTCCTCTTTAACACCCAGCCGGTCGGGCTATAATGGCCGGACGTAAAGCGAGACGGCAAGAAGGCGTTTATAAACTGTGACACCCTGAAACAGGCTTCTCCGAATGGCGAAAGGTCGACCCAAGGTTTGACCCGCCCTCCATTTCAACTTTCCTCCGCCCTCCGCACATGGGACGGCTGGAGAAAGACCCCTCCAGCTGATCTATTCGCTGCACAATCCGTTCAATATCCCAGCAGCGCAGCCCGGTTTCTATTATCCGCCGGTTCCCTGACACCGAGTCGCAACATTGGCCTTGATGTTACCGGATATTTCGACTAGGGCATCGTTTGCAAGCTAAAGGGGCCTGGAGGCGCGGAAAAGAGTCGGTCCAACACCGTCTTCCGTAATTCCTTGTAGCGCCGCTTGAAGTTGGGATTATTGTGCAACTTCCATCAACTATCCATGGGTGGTTGACAAGATAGGCAAAATTCCATTTGGAATATCCAAAATAGTACTTGACAATATTTTCCAAAAGCTGTTACCCAAGTTTCAAAATGCGGAATCTTAAAAATAACTATTCCGCATAACGGAATTCTATGGAGTCAGTTAGTGTCCATCCGCGGTGGTAACTAGTTGGATTGCATAAAAAAGCGCATTTTGTAGTGGACTTTTCTGGTATCTGATAGTATAACGAAATCGTCCAAGAAATCGAAATTACTATCAAAATCAGAGAAAGGGGCCACCACAAAATGCGCGAAAAGAGCAAAAAACAACTGCCGCTGATGCACCTCACCCCCGATCACCCTCAAGCCCGGGAGCTGGAGGCCATCAGCCGGATTCTGGATAGTGAACCTATCATAGCCGCTTTGGTTCATCAAGACCTCTGCCGAGGCCAGGAGCTTACCGGGACCGGCGCCAACGGGATGAGCGCCGAGCAGGTTCTGCGAACAGCGATTGTCAAGCGGATGTTCGGCTACAGCTACGCGCTGCTGCCCTTTCACTTGGCGGATTCCATCTCGTTGCGCGCCTTCTGCCGAATCGGCATTGCTGATAAGTGTTTCCAGAAATCCGCCCTTGCCAAGAACATCAAATGTATCTCCCCGGCTACCTGGGAGCAGATCAATCGACTCCTGGTGGCCCAGGGCAAGCAGCAGAAGGTGGAGAAGGGGCGCAAAGTGCGAATGGACTGCACGGTCATGGAGAGCAACATCCATCACCCGACCGACTCCACCCTGCTCTGCGACGGGGTGCGGGTGCTGACTCGGCTGCTGGAGGCGCTGCGTCAGCGCGGAGTGCGGGTGCATTTTACCGATCATAGCCGCCGCGCCAAGCGCCGGGTGCTGGCGGTACAATATGCCAAGAAAGAAACTCAGCGTAAGACAGCCTACCGGGATTTGCTCAAGCTGGCGGCCAAGTGCGTGGGATATGCTGTGGCGGCGATCCCGGTAGCCAAGAACCACGCCGGTATTGAAGGCCTGGGGCTGGGGGCGGAACTGGAGCGCTATGTCGATCTCACCCGCCGGGTAATCGACCAGACCGAGCGCCGGGTGCTCCGGAGCGAGAAGGTGCCGGCCACCGAGAAGATCGTCTCGATCTTCGAACCCCATACCGACATTATCGTCAAGGACCGCCGGGAGACCTTCTACGGGCACAAGGTGTGTCTGAGTGTGGGGGCCTCCAACCTGATCACCGACTGTGTGATCACTGAAGGCAACCCCGCCGACAGTGAGTTGACGCTCACGATGCTCGACCGGCAGCGGGAGATTTATGGGCGCTACCCGCTGAAAGTCTCCCTGGATGGGGGCTTTGCTTCCAAAGCGAACCTGGCCGCCGCCAAGGAGCGAAAGATCAAGGATGTGTGTTTTGCCAAGAAGCGCGGGTTGCGGGTGGAGGAGATGTGTCGCAGTCAGTGGGTCTACAACCGGCTGCGCCGCTTCCGCGCCGGGGTGGAGGCAATTATCTCCTGGATCAAGCGCTCTTTGGGCTTTGATCGGTGTACGTGGAAGGGGCGGCGCTCCTTTGAGAGCTATGTGTGGCTCTCCACGGTCACGGCCAATCTGATCACCCTGGCCCGGGCCAAAGCAGTATAGAGCGCATCTGAAACGAAGAGATTCAGTGTTCAACAGGTGAGCCTTATCCCGACATAGCCGAAATTGAGAAGAATTTGATCTTTTTGCCCCTTGGAAATCGAACCGGCTGTGTTCGAGTCAACTGCATGCGTTTTTTGTCTCTG
>JBGSTS010000194.1:0-5953 GCA_041736435.1 Desulfobacterales bacterium
CGGGACCGGTTTCGTGTGCGACCCCACCCCGGGCCGCCACACCGCCGCTCCCATGGCGCGCATCGACGGCGGTCCCGGCGCCTTCGGACCCTATCCGGAGCTTCAGATCGACAAATTCGAGCGCTATGCCTTTACGGGTAAAGGGCCGATGAGCGCCACCGCCTCGGGCTACCTCCAGATCGGCAACTGCGCCGGCGCCTGCCTGATGCCGGCCATGTTCTTCGGAAATTACCCCTTGATCGAACTTCTCAATGCGGTCACCGGTTGGGGCATGGGGGTGGAGGAAGCGCTCAGGACCGGGGCGCGCATTCAGACCCTGCGGCAGAGCTTCAACGTGCGCGAGGGGATCCGCCCGGCAGACGTGCGGCTGCCGGAACGCATGGCCGGACGCCCGCCCCTCACCGATGGACCGCTCCAGGGAGTCACCATCGACATCGACACCCTCGCCAGTGAGTACCGCACGGCCATGGGGTGGAATCCGGAAACCGGTGCGCCGACGCAGGAGACATTGAAAACGCTGGGGTTGGCCGAACTGGTGAAAACATTTGGGTGATGGGATGATTGGATAGGACCACCCTCGTTGACAAGCGGCTTCCGGGCACGACCATCGCGGCTGGAAGCCGCTCCCACCGGAAAACGATAACTGCCCTAATTAGTGCCCTCAAAGGCGTAAAAACGGAATATAGAACTCGGGTTTTCGGCCGAGTCATTCGTAGAGTTGCGGATAGTGCTCCTTCCACCGCTTCATCAGCCAGAACCACTGCTCCGGGTATCGCCGCACCATCCGCTCCACCGCATCCGTGATGCGCTGGGTGTTTTCAATTAGGTCCGCCCGCAAGTCCTTCGTCCGCATCATTTCCAGGGCCGGCGCGGCGTGAACGCCCATCGTTCCGTCCGGCTCCCACACGCAGAACATAGGAATGACGGGGCAACGGCACCTCAATGCCAGCATGGCTGCCGCCGGAGTCGCTGTCGCCCGCTTGCCGAAAAACCGAACATCCACACCGTCCTGACGGCGGGCCATGTCCACGAGCAGGCCCAGGACGCCTCCCCCGCGCAGGATCCGGGTCATGTCGGCCAGTGCGTCTTTTTTGTAGAGAATCTCGTTGCCGAAGCGCGTGCGTGCACCGTGAATCCGGTTCTCGATGAGAGCAGACTTGAATTTCTTGGCCACACCGGTCACTTTCACACCGATCACGCAGGGCATGACCTGCATCCCGAACTCCCAGCTGCCCAGATGGGCCGACACCGCAATCATGCCGCGCCGCTGCCCCAGGGCCGAAGCGACATGTTCGAACCCATACAATCGAGATCGCCGCGCCACGTCCTCGGGCTGCATAAACCTCATCTGAAAAAATTCGATCAGGTTGACCCCATAGTTCTGGAACACCCGCCAGGCCAGCCGCCGGAGCTCGGCGGCGGAGCGCTCGGGGTAGGCAAACGCCAGGTTGCGCCGCACAATCCGATGATGATGAACGTCCGCCAGACCCAGCGCCACGCCCAACGCACGCCCCAACGGCAGAGACGGCAACCGGGATATGAATCTGTCGATTCCCATACTCGCTTCCATACCGCGACCAGTGGCGAACTTCAAGGCTGCTGCGGCATCACTCCTCTCACCGAAAAGCTGATTTCATCGAACGCGGCCCCGGCCGCATCGCATAGGCAGAGGGAGAAACGCCCCGGAACGACCTGCCAGCCGGACGGCATGGATTCGGCCGGGAGCGGCCGGCCGTTTAGCTTCCAGCTCAGATGTTCCCCAACCCCCGAAGCACGGAAAAAGATCTTCTGCCGGTCGCGCGGAATGTCGGGGTCGAACCATAAAATGGCCCCGTCGGGCGGATAGGCGATGCGAGCCACCCCCCGTGCCTGGCCCGTGTCCACGGCCGGAGGTTCGGTCCCGCGGATGAACCACTCCGGCCTTTGGAGGGCGCCGGCGGGTACCCCGCCACGGACCAGCCCGCTCGGCGGCTCGGCCGGCCGGCTGGGTTCACGGCGGTGAAGGTGATGGATGATGTCGCGCCAGATGGGAGCGGCGCCGACGACACCGCTCACATCCCACATCGGCTCCCCCGAATAGTTTCCCACCCAGACACCGACGGTGTAGGCCTGCGAAAAACCGATGCACCAGTTGTCGCGCATGTCCTTGCTGGTACCGGTCTTGACTGCAGTCCAGAAACGAGTGGACAAGACGTTCTCCAGGCCGAAGCTCAGGTAACGCGCTTCCCGGTCGGATAAAATGTCGGCGACCAGGAAGGCGGCTTCCTCGGAAAAAATCCGCCGAACCGGGGACCTCGGCGGCCTTTCCGGGATCAGGCGAAGAGGGCTCCACACCCCGCCGTTTGCCAGAGCGCGGTAGGCACTGACCAGTTCCCAGAGCGTCACGTCGGCGGCACCCAACGCCAGTGAAGGGCCGTAGAAGTCGCCGGACTCGATCAGCCCCTCCACCCCCAGGCCCCGCAGAGTTGTCAGAAGGGACTCGACACCGAGCAGTTCCGCTGCTTTCACGGCCGGAATGTTCATCGACGATGCCAGCGCCAGGCGCACGGACACCGGCCCCGCATAGCCGCCGTCGTAGCTTCGCGGCTGGTAAATCCCGCCGGAGACGGCCACGTCCAGAGGGCTGTCGTCCAGCAGGGTCGCCGCGGTCAGGATCCGCCGATCGAAGGCCTCCGCATACAGAAACGGCTTCAGGGTGGAACCCGCCTGCCGCCGCGCCGACACGCCATCGACAAAGCGGCTGCGCGCCGGGTCGGCGGTGTAGCTGGCATACGCGAGCACCTCACCCGTGGGGTTGGCCACAACCAGGGCGGCCGCCTCCCCCACGTGGCTTGCCCTTAACGGTTCCAGGTGATTCGAGAACCGCTCAACAACGCCGCGCTGGACCTCAGCGTCCAATGTGCTGGGCACCAGGGAGCCCGACGGTTTCCCTTTAAAAAGGCGCCGCGCGACGTGAGGCGCCAGGTCTGCCAGCGGGGCGATAAACGTCGGCTTGCCGAGCACCCGGATGGCCTGGTCACGAATTTCCGCCTCGGAAATCTCCCATTCCAGGGACCGGCCCAAAGCAGTGGCCCGCGTGGCGACGTTCGCGGCGGATGCGTTGGGCGCACGGATCAACGCCGCCAGGATGAGGGCCTCCACCTGGTTGAGTCCGTGCGGGTTCTTGCCGAATAGCCCGCGGGCGGCTGCCCGGATCCCTTGAAGCTCCCCGAAAAAATAGACGCGGTTGAGATAGGCCTCCAGGATCCGGTCTTTGTCCCATAGGTTTTCGATCTCCCTGGCCGCTTTCACCTGCAGCCACTTTTGCATGAGGGAGCGCCGGCTGCCGGTTGGCTGCAATCGTCCGTCCAACATGGCGGCCAGCTGCATGGTGATCGTGCTGGCCCCCCGCGGGGTTCCGCCCGTCAGACGACGCACGCCGGCCGCGACCACGGCCAGAGGGTCCACCCCGCCATGCTCGAAGAAGCGCCGGTCTTCGGCTCTCACCACGGCCTGGAGCAAAACCGGCGACAATGCCCCGATCTCCACCCATGCCAGTTGCCGCGCACGCGGGTCGGTCCGCAACTCGTGCAGCACCTCCCCGTGGCGGTCGACTAGCAGGGACTCCGAGGGGCGATGCATCTGCCGCACCTGCTCATAGGTCAACACCGCCCAGGCGGGGGCCGCCGCCAGGTTCACACCGGCAAAAAAAAGAATCGCGGCAATCCTGATTACCATCGTCATCTTCAACCCATGAGATGATCCCGGCCGGAGCCTACTGCGTCGAAGTACGTTTGCCTGCAAAGGCCGGGAGCCACTACCGCGACTACTTAACCTCATGCTGACGTGAACACGACCTGCGATCGAACCGGTTCTATTCGACATCGAGAGGCGGGTTCGGTATCGCGCCCATCATCTCCGGTGCATACAGGGCCTCTACCCGTGTGGGCGGCAGCTTAAAGGATCCGCTCTGGTTCAAGCGCAGGGTGTACTCCACCTTCCACCGCCCGGCGGGCACCTTTTCGTAGTAGACCCGGAACGCCTCGAACGATCGTTCTTCGAAGGCCGGCCACACCTGCCCTGCGCGCGCTTCGCCCCGGGTCATCAGGCGCGAGTCACGGCCGAGGCCGGTACCCAGGACCATCGCGCCCGCCGGCAGGGGATCGCTCACCGCCACCCAGCCCGTCTCCGCCTGAGCCTCGATCTCGAGCTTCACCCGCACGGTATCGCCCCGGCTCCAGCGATCGGGAACCCGCCGGTCAATTGCGCTGAGACGTTTATGGATCGTAAAGCCGCTCGCCAGCGGCTCCCTGAGCGGGACCGCAGCCACCCCCTGAATGGTGATCCACGGACGGCCGCTGCCCTGGTGGTGCAGCCTCAGGTCGGCTCGGCCCGCAGGCCACGGAATCAACACGGAATCCCCCTTCAGCGGGGCAGCCCAGTCGAACACCCGGGCCTGGTCTGCGAGGTCGACCTGGGTGATGCCGGTGACCGCATCGCTCTCGGCAGCCTCCGAGAAGCGCTCCATGGCCAGCACCCCCCAGGCATTGGCGGTGGTAAGATCCCAGTGCCCGTTACGCTGTCGCGCCAACGCGCCGCGCACGAGCCGCGGCAGGTCCTGCCGCCAGCCTTCAAGCTTCAGCGCCGCCAATACCAATCGCACAGCATTCACATCCTCGGAGGCCATCAGCCACCACAACCGGTCCGAGGCCCTGTTGGAAAAGGCTGTCATCGTCCCCTGGGTGACCACCCGCGCCCGCAACGCCTGTTCGGCATCCGCCAGGCGCTGCCCGCGCTCAGGGAGATTTTCCATGTTAAGCAGGGCCTCCACCCAGTCGAGCACGGCCGATGTCGGCCAAAGGCCGGGTTCAATGGCAATCGATCCCGCCAGAGCCGGCTCGGCCGCGCCGATCCTGGACAGCGCAGCCAGGGCCGCCAGCTTGCGCAGCGTGAGATCGGCAGCGGCCGACGGGGAGTGCCTGACCAGGCTGCCGTTCACGAAGCGCCTGAGGCCCTGCGCCGCTTGTTGGAGCGCTTTCTCCGGTATTTTCCAGCCCGCCTCGTGCCCCACGGAAACGATGTAGGCGGTCAACACCGGGTCTCCGTGCGGCAGCGACGGGAAGTACTTCACCAACCCGTCGCCGTCCATGGCAGCCGGCAGCTCCGTCATCCGCTGATCCCAGAGCCTCTGATCGCGCAGCGCCACCGCCGCCGAAATTTTCTGTTCCATGCACCCGTAGGGGTAGCGGCGCATGTAGTCGGCAACCGGCTTCAACCCATCGCCCAGCCGCGCGCGCGCGCTGACCCGCACACCGCCGCCGGCAATAGCGCCTGCCGGTGGTTCCACCGTCTGCAGGACCTCACCGTCCAGCTGCAGGATTTCGGCCTGAACGACCTGCGGCGGCACCGCCGGCGCGATCTTCTGCACCACTCTTACCCGGTCCGCAGCCGCGCTGTCGCTGGCGGCCGCCTCGATCTCCCAGGATAAAAGGTCCTGGCCGGAGGGCACCGTCACCTCCCAAAACAGCTCTTGAGCCTCGCCGGCGGCCAGAGCCGCAGTCTGCGGTAAAAGCGCCGGAGAGGCACCCGCCGCGCGGGCCGACACAACGACCGTCATGGCCTGCTGCGCGCTGTTGCGCACGGTGACACCGGCGCGGAATCGATCGCCCTCCCGCACCAGCACCGGCAGGCCGGGAAGGATCGTCAGGTCCTGGGTGGCGCGGATGGACGTCGTACCCGTGCCGAACAAACCGCCCCCCCCGTTGACGACGGCAACGATGCGAAAGGAGGTGACGGCGTCGTTCACGGCGAAGTCGATTTCGGCCTGCCCGGCCGCATCCAGCGGCAATCGCGCTTTCCACAGGACCAGGGGGTCGAAGAGCTCGCGCGTTGCCTGGCGTCCGCCACCGCCGCCCGGGGGCAGGGCCTTGGCCCCGAAGTGGCGCTTGCCCACGACCTGCATCTGGGCCGTGGC
>JBGSTS010000249.1:0-5758 GCA_041736435.1 Desulfobacterales bacterium
CTGCGCGACCAGCTGCTGTTTGAGGCCGTTCAGTGCGGGTCCTCCCAGGCGGCGGAGTTCGCGCTGCAGCGCATGGGCGACCTCACCCGCGGCAAAACGGTGCACCCGGACATTTTGAAAAGCGTTCTGCAGGCCGGCGCCTGGCACGGGGCCGACCGCGATGCGGAGTGGCTCACGCGCCGCTTCCAGCAATCCCCCAGCGAGCATGAGCGTCTAACCGTTCTGGCCGCCATCGGCTGTTTCCGTGGCCGCGCCGAGATCGAGCGGGTGCTGGATTGGATGCTCGAAAGCGTGCCGCCGCGCAACAAGTTCATCCCGGTCGTGGCCATGGCAGCCAATCCCCACGCCGCCCCGCTGCTGTGGGACTGGTACCGGGCGCATCTTTCCCAGCTCGAGAAGTTTCACCCGATGCTCTACGAGCGAGTGATCGCAGCGATCGTCCCGGTGGCCGGCCCGGCCCATGCCGCCGCCGTGCGCCGGTTCTTCAAGGACTACCCGCAGGGGCACGAGAAGCTCACCGATGCGATCCGGCTTTCCCTTGAACGCCTGGAGATCAACCTGCGGATGCGCCGGCACAACGCCCCTTGACAGTCCGCGACGCTTTTGGATATAGACCCACGGTAAGTAATTTCATTCCTTTGCGGCGAAAATGCGCCCGTGGACGATACTGCTTTCCTGCTTCCCGTCTTCACCGAACCGCGGCCGGAGTTGAGCTCCGAGATGAATCGACGCACTTTCCTCAAGGTGGCAGGCGTCGGCAGCGTTGCCTTCGCGGCCGGCTGCGGCCCGGAGTCCCCGAAGCACCTCCACAGTCCGGTGCGTGCGCCGGAGGACATGGTCACCGGCCAGGCGACCTGGTACGCATCCACCTGCCGGGAGTGTCCGGCCGGTTGCGGCATCCTGGCCAAAAACCGTGAAGGCCGGGTGATCAAGCTCGAAGGCAACCCGCTGCATCCGATCAACCGCGGCGCTCTGTGCATGCGCGGGCAGGCCGCCGTGCAGGCGGTATATCATCCGGATCGGCTGAGAACCCCGCTGCTGAAGGAGGGTCAGGGGTTTCGGCCGGTTTCGTTTGCCGAGGCCCGAGCGCGGCTGGCGGCTGAGGCCCACGAGGCCCTCCGCCGGGGCGCGGGCCGGGTCAGCCTCGTGACCGAGGTCGTCGGCGAGGTCCAGATGGAGCTTTTCTGCGCCGCCCTCACGAATTGGAACTCCCCCGGGCCCGTTATCTTCGAGCCCTTTGCCTACGAAGCCCTGAAAACGGCCAACCGCGAGGTCTTCGGGGTGGACGGTCTGGTTTCCTACCGCATTCAAGATGCCGACCTGCTTATCTCCTTCGGCGCCGATTTTCTGGAAACCTGGCTTTCGCCGGTGGAATATGCCCGGAAGTTCAAGGCCATGCATGCGCTGCAGGGCTCCGAAAAGGGAACCTTCATCCACGTCAGCCCTTGCCAGGGGCTGACCGGCGCCAACGCCGATCATTGGATCGCCTGCACCCCGGGCAGCGAGGCGGCGGTCGCCTTAGGCCTGGTGCGGCGAATGATCGAAGCCGGCCGGGCCGCAGGGCTTGCGGCTGAAACCCGGGACGCCCTTCGAGCGGCGGTTGCGGATTACACCCCGCAGCGGGTGCTGGCGGCCTGCGGTATCCCGGCCGCACAATTCGACCTGTTGGCCGCATGTTTGGCAGGAGCCCACCGGCCGCTGGTGCTCGGTGCGGGAAGCGGAAATGGAACCGCCGACGGACTGAAGACCAACATGGCTGCCAACCTGTTGAACGGCCTGCTGGACCCGGGGCTCCAGCGGATCGATGTCGTGGACCGCCACCGCGTGGAGACAGCCGACCGGCGGGCGGTCGTGATAGACGAATTCAAACGGATCGCCGGCGGAGATGTCGACCTGCTGCTCCTGAACAATGTCAACCCGGTCTTCACGCTCCCGGCCGCCAGCGGCATCCGCACGGCCTTGGAAAATTCCAGGGTGTTCGTTGTAAGTTTCTCCACGTTCAGCGACGAAACCGCGCAGCTCGCCGACCTCGTTCTTCCCACGAGCCTGCCGCTCGAAACCTGGGACGTTTACAGTGGCCGAGCTTCGACCTTATCCACCCTTCAGCCGGCCATGGGGCGGGTGTTCGAAAGCCCGAGCCTGGGGGATGTCATCTTGGAGGCCGGGTTCGAAGAAAAGAAGCGGCCGGCGCCGGATTACAAGTCCTTCGTCACCGATCGCCTCCAAAAGGCGGGCCGGATCCGCGACGAGGTCGATTGGCTGCGGATGCTGCAGCATGGGGGGCTCTTTACCGAGGCGTCCGTGGGTTCAGCTCCCAAAATGCTCCCCGGCGCGTTTTCCTCGAGCCTGTTCGCCCTCGGCGAACCGCAGCCGGCCGGACTGGCCTTTGCCGCGCTGCCGTCCCTGCGCTTCTTTGACGGCCGCGGCGCGAACCGGCCCTGGCTGTGCGAAATCCCCGACCCTGTATCGCGCGTGGCGTGGCAGTCCCCGGTCTGGGTCCACCCGGACACGGCGAAGACCCAGGGGCTGACCCAGGCGGAGATCGTGCGGGTCGGCACGCCGGACGGAAACATAGAGGCCCCGGTGTACATCACCGAGACGGTGCGCCCCGGCCTGGCGGCCATGGGTCTGGGCCAGGGCCATACCGCCTACGGCCGCTGGGCGCAAAACGTGGGGGCAAACCCCTTCGCCCTCCTGCCGGCCGGGTTCGACCCGGTGTGCGGCGGGCCGAGCTTTACCGTTTATGGGGTGCGCCTCGAAAAAACCGGCCGCAGCGCAACCCTCGCCCATACCGACGGCAGCCGCACTCAGCAGGGCCGTACCTTCCTGCTTTCGGTGGCGCTGGAAGAGCTGCGCCGGGGTAAGCCCCGCCCGAAGACCGGGCTCACCATGGGCAATTTTCCCCTCACCCTGCCCCTGCCCGAAGGCTACGACCCCAGCCGCGATTTCTACCCGCCCCACGAGCACGATGGGTACCGCTGGGGAATGACCGTGGATCTCGACCGCTGCATCGGCTGCGGCGCCTGTGCCGCGGCCTGCTATGCAGAAAACAGCATCGGCATCGTCGGGGAGAAATTGATCACCCAGGGCCGCGAGATGGCATGGCTGGAAATCGTGCGCTACCACGACGAGCGGCGCATGGAGCGGGTGATGTTTCTGCCCATGCTCTGCCAGCACTGCGACAACGCCCCGTGCGAATCGGTCTGCCCCGTCTACGCCCCCCATCACTCCGCCGAGGGGATCAACAACCAGATTTACAACCGCTGCATCGGGACCCGCTTCTGTTCTCAGAACTGCCCCTACAAGGTGCGGCGCTTCAACTGGTTCGACTGGGAGTGGCCTGACCCCATGAACCTGCAGCTCAACCCGGACGTCACCGTGCGCAGCAAGGGGGTCATGGAAAAGTGCTCCTTCTGCATCCAGCGCATCAAGATTGCGCGCACCCGGGCCAAGAACGAAAAGCGGCCGATCCGGGACGGGGAGGTCGTCCCGGCCTGCGTCCAGACCTGCCCCACGGGGGCATTAGTGTTCGGCAGCCTCATGGACAAGACGAGCCGGGTGCGCCGGCTGGCAGACGACCCCCGGGCCTACCAGGCCATGGGCTACCTGAACACCAAGCCGGCGGTGATCTACCTTAAAAAAGTGCTGCACGAGATTTAAAAACAGGGTTCAAGGAGTCGAGGGTCCAAGGGGTCAAGTGAAAAGCGAAACGCCTGCGGCTATCCAATGAAAGTGAGTGATAAGAAAACCACGATTCAGGTCGGCATAACAGGATGGCGGATCTGGGAAATCTCAGATGATGCACTGTGCTTCAAGTTTTTTACCCTCGAACCCTTGACCCCTTACACCCTTGTACCCTGAAAAAACCATGACCGAACTCACCTACGCGCAGATCGACCAGACGGTCCTGAACACTTTAACGCCGCCCCGGAAATCCTATTGGCTCCTCGTGGCCTTGATGTTTTGCGGGGTGCTTTTAGGCGCAGCCTGCTGGGCCTACCAGATCGCAACCGGCATCGGCGTGGGCGGCCAGAACATCCCGGTGGCCTGGGGCACCTACCTGATCAACTTCGTCTTCTGGGTCGGTATCGCCCACTCCGGGACACTGATCTCGGCGATCCTGCATCTGTTCCGCGCCTCCTGGCGCAACCCCATCGCCCGGGCGGCCGAGACCATGACCGTGTTCGCCGTCTGCACCGCAGGCCTCTACCCGTTCATCCACCTGGGCCGGGTCTGGCAGGTCCATTACATGCTGCCCCTGCCCAACCAGCGGCTGCTCTGGCCGAATTTTCTCTCACCGCTCATGTTCGACGTGGTGGCCATCAGCACCTATCTGACCGTGAGTTCGATGTTTTGGTACACGGGGCTGCTGCCGGATCTGGCCGTCGTGCGCGACCGCTCGACGGGTGTCAAGCACAGAATTTTCCGTGTGCTCTCGCTGGGCTGGACCGGGGCCCATCACCAGTGGCTCAACTACGGCCGCGGCTATCTCTTCTTCGCCGCGTTGGCCACCCCGCTGGTGATCTCGGTGCACAGCGTCGTCTCCTGGGATTTTGCGCTGGCAGTGGTGCCCGGCTGGCACACGACCATCTTCGCGCCCTATTTCGTGGCCGGCGCCATCCACTCGGGCCTGGCCATGGTGTTGACCCTCATGATCCCCCTGCGCCGCATCTTCCACTACGAAAAAATCATTACCATGAACGTGCTGGAAAACGTGGCCAAGACCATCGTGCTGACCGGCCTGATCGTCGGCTTGGCCTACGGCACGGAGTACTTCATCGCCTGGTACAGCCACAACCCGGTGGAGTGGGAGTCCTTCCGCTGGCGCGCCATGGGCGATTATGCCTACGGGCTCTACTTCATGGCCGTCTGCAACGTCCTGATCCCTTCGCTCTTTTTGATCAAGGCCGTGCGCACCCGCATCATCTGGCTGTTCGCGATTTCGCTCGTGGTCAACTTCGGAATGTGGTGGGAGCGCTTCGTCATCATCATCGGCGGGGTGGCCCATGATTTCGCCCCCCATGCCTGGGGCCTGTACGCCCCGAGCCTGATCGAGTACGGGATCATGATCGGCAGCTTCTGCCTGTTCTTCTTTCTCTTCCTGCTCTTCTGCAAGCACCTGCCCTCGGTCTCCATGACCGAGATGAAGGAGACCCTCATCCATGCCGGCTGAGACCCATGTCATGGGGATTTTCCGCGACGAGGCCCGAGCGGCGGCGGCCATCGTGGAGCTGCCGGCCGCCGGGTTCCGTTTCCGACGCGCCCACAGCCCGATCCCGAGCTACCGGATCCTGGAGGCGCTCGGGCTCAAAAAAAGCCGCGTCGGATGGTTCACCCTGGCGGGCGGAATCCTCGGGTTTTTCACGGGCTTCGCATTTGCCATCTTCACCTCGACCCAGTGGAACCTCATCGTCAGCGGCAAACCGATCGTCTCCCTGATTCCCTTCTTTATCGTGGGATTCGAGTTCACGATCCTCTTCTCGGTCTTCGGCAACGTGATCGGGCTGCTCCTCTGTGCGCGGCTGCCGGACCCCAGGGGGCTCGAGATGTATGACCCGCGCTGCTCGGGCGAGCACTTCGGGGTGCTCGCCGCCTGCGAAAGCGAGCGCCGGGGCGACTTGATGGAGTTTTTTCGGAATAAGGGCGGGGAGGTCAGGGCCTTCGAATGAACACGCACGCCTCATCGATCTCAACGGCCGCCCCGGGGCGCGGTGTGTGGGTGGCGGCCGCCGCCCTGGCCGCCGCCGGGTTTGCCGCT
>JBGSTS010000253.1:0-3379 GCA_041736435.1 Desulfobacterales bacterium
GCATGGGCGCCGGCCGCACGCGCCATCTCAACGTCCTCGAGCGCATCGCCCACGTAGCCGCAGGCCTGCGGCGCCACCTCCAGATGCCGCAGCAGAGCAAGCAGCGGAGCCGGCGAGGGTTTGGGCTCCGGGACCTCGTCAAAAAACAGCGTCGCCGCAAACAGACCCGATAGCCGCGGCGGGAAGACCCGCTCGAAAAGTTCGCGGAAGGTGTTGGAGAGCACCCCCAGCGCAAAGCGCCGGGCCAGTGCGGTCAATACGGGCGGCGTGTCCGCAAAGAGCAGCGCGGCCGGGTCCCGTTCCGCCGACTGGAGGTAGATGCGTCTGCGGATGCCGCTCAACTTTTCCCACTGCGCATCGCTGATCGCCCCGTAGTAGAGCAGGCGCTTGCGCGAAGGCGGCTGCGAGACATGGCGCTGAACGGTCTCCCTCGACACGTCAAAGCCCATACGGCACCCGGCCTGATAGTAGGCCTCGACATGCAGGTGCAGATCGTCGACCAGCGTCCCGTTGTAGTCGAAGACAATCGCTTTAAGGCCCGACACGCCGTCACCTGTCTGTTAACGCCGCCACCCCCGGCAGCGTCTTGCCCTCGATATATTCCAGCGAGGCCCCGCCGCCGGTGGACACATGCGAGACCCGCCCGGCCAAACCGGACTTCCCGACGGCCGCCGCCGAGTCCCCGCCGCCGATCACCGTCACGGCACCCTTGGCGGTGATATCCGCGAGCATGCCGGCTACCGCCGCGGTTCCCTTGGCGGCGGCATCGATCTCGAACACCCCCATGGGGCCGTTCCAAATGACCGTCCGGGCATCCTCAAGTTCTTTCCGAAAGGCCGTGATGGCCGCCGGCCCTATGTCGACCCCCTTCCAGCCCTCCGGGATGGCGTCGGCCGCCGAGGTTTTGAGCGCTCCGATCCGGCCGGCCTTGACATCCAGTTCATCGGTTATGAGGCAGTCCGCAGGCAAAACGATCTTTGCGCCGCCGCCGGATAAAATTTTCCCGGCCAGCTCGATCTTGTCCTCTTCGACCAGGGAACCGCCGACGGCCAACCCCTGCGCCCGATAGAAGGTAAAGACCATCCCGCCCCCGATCAAAATGCGGTCCACTTTGGGCAGCAGGTGGGTGATGACGTCGATCTTGCCGGAGATCTTGGCCCCGCCCAGAATGGCCACGTAGGGCCGGGCCGGGTTGCTGGTCACCCGGCCAAGGTAGTCGAGCTCCTTCATCATGAGGTAGCCTGCCGCGCACGGGGTGAGGTGCCGGGTGACGCCTTCGGTGGAGGCGTGCGCACGGTGGGCGGTGCCGAAGGCATCGTTCACATACACATCACCCAGGGCGGCCAGCTTCCCGGCAAAGACGGGGTCGTTTTTTTCCTCCTCGACATGGAAGCGGAGGTTTTCCAGCAGCAGCACCTCCCCCGGCCGCAGCGCAGCCGCCGCGGACTCGGCAGCGGGCCCGATACAATCCGCTGCGAAGCCCACCGGTTTTCCGATCAGCTGCCCGAGTGCCTCGGCGCAGGGTCTGAGCGACATTTCCGGGACCGGGGCCCCCTTCGGCCGTCCCAGGTGGGACATCAGGATGAGCTTGCCACCCTGCTCAAGAATTTTCCGGATCGTCGGCAGCGAAGCCCGTATGCGCGTCTCGTCCGCAACCCGGCCGGCCTTGAGCGGCACGTTGAAGTCCACTCGCATCAGGACCCGCTTGCCCTTGACATCGATATCGTCGATCGTCAGTTTTTTCATTGATTCCACCCTCCCACTGGGTTAGACCACCGCTATCGCGGCGACCGTGGCTCGCCGCGAAGCCGATTATACCAGTAAACCGGGCGAGATCAACCGTGAACACCTCCCACCGCGTCCACTTCCGGGATTCGCGCGAGATGGCCTTTCTTCCAAACACCTCCGTCGACCTAGTGCTGACCTCGCCGCCCTACCCCATGATCGGCATGTGGGACGAGACCTTCGCCGCCCTGAGCCCGGCTGCACGCGCAGCATTGAAGCGCAGCGACGGCCGCGGGGCGTTCGAGGCCATGCACCGCGCCCTGGAACCGGTGTGGCGGGAGGCGTACCGCGTTCTCAAGCCCGGAGGCTTCGCCTGCATCAACATCGGCGATGCGACCCGAAGCGTAGCCGACGACTTCATGCTCTACCCGAACCACGCGCGCCTTCTCACTATCGGGCTCGAGTTGGGCTTCACCCCGCTGCCCGCCGTCCTGTGGCGCAAGCCGACCAATTCGCCCACCAAGTTCATGGGCTCCGGCATGCTTCCGGCCGGGGCCTACGTCACGCTGGAGCACGAGTACATTCTAGTGCTGCGCAAAGGGGGCAAACGCGAGTTCACCGAGCCCGAACCGAAGCGGCTGCGCCGCGAAAGCGCCATCTTCTGGGAGGAGCGCAACGCCTGGTTCTCCGACGTGTGGACGGACCTGCGGGGTGCGCGCCAGGACCTCGGCAAAAAACAGGCCCGCCGCCGCAGCGGGGCCTTCCCGCTGGAACTCGCCTACCGCCTGGTCTGCATGTTCTCGGCCAAAGGCGACACGGTCCTCGACCCGTTTCTGGGCACCGGGACCACGGCCCGGGCCGCCGCCGCCGCCGGCCGCAACAGCATCGGGCTGGAAATCGAACCCGGCTTCCGGGGCGAGGTCTTTGCCGGCCTGCACGGCCTGGTCCCGGCCGCCCGCACGCGGATCCAGGCCCGGATCGAAGACCACCTCGCCTTCCTCCACACCTGCCGCGAAACCGGACGCAATCTCAGACACGTCAACCGGCATTACCGCTTCCCCGTGGTCACCTCCCAGGAAACCGACATCCTCCTGAACCTGCCCGATGCCGTCCAGATCCATTCGCAGGAAGGGTTCGAGGTGTCCTACCGCGAGGCCCCGCACATGGTCATCGGCCCTGACGAGCGACCGCAGGCCGAAACCCGAACGGCCAGGCCCGATGGCCAGCTCGAAGGTTTTAGTGGAAAAAATTCATGTTCGGGGCGGAATTGAGCTCGGGGGGTGCTTCGAAGAAACCGTCGACCACGGCGGCCATCTGCACCAGGCTCGTCGCACCCTGAATCCGGCGATGCAGGGTGTGCCCGAAGCGGAAGTTCGCCGCAAAATAGAGCGTGAACTTGCGAAAGCGGCGCAGCGCGGACGGCTCGTCGAAGTAGCGCGGCAGAAGCTCGAGCAGCCGCTTCATGGCGCCGTGGAAGCGCTCCGGGCCGGGGTCGAACCCATCGGCCCATTCCGCGAAGACCCAGGGACGCGCCACGGCAATCCGGCCCAACGCAACCCCGTCGCAGCCGGTCGTGCGGATCATCCGCCGGCAGCCGTCGGCATCGAACACGTCCCCGTTTCCGAACACCGGAATCGACACGGCCTGCTTGACC
>JBGSTS010000265.1:0-5190 GCA_041736435.1 Desulfobacterales bacterium
AAAAGAATGCCTTCAGCGAGGAACGGGACCTGCTCAAACAGGCGAGCGCCAAACGGGAATTCGATTTGAGCGAGGAGATCGCGGGCCTCAAAAAGAATACCAAGGACCAGGAGACGCAGATTGCCGCACTGAAAAACAGCAACGGCGAAATGACCCAAAAGATCGACGACCTTTCCGCCCGATTGGAGACTTCGCAATCGGCCAAACAGCAGATCGAAAGCGAACTGGCCGAGCTCAAGGCGGCCAATGCCGATTTGCGGCAGAAGCTGGAAACGCTTTCCGGCGCCGTCGTCAACAAGAACTAAAAACCACGCAACGCGTCTTGTCCCGGGCATCGAATTTATCAACGATGCCCGGCGAGCGAGTTTCAACCCCCAGTCCTTCGGCAGCGGTAGATAAATGGAGATGCACGTGAGTGGATTTGTATCCAAAATGGCCCGAGTCGTTCGTCAAACCTTGTTGATCTGCGTACTCGTGACGCTCGCCTTCAATGCGGCCCATGCCCAGATGCGGGTCAAACTGCTTCTCACTTCCAATATCCAAGGCAAGTCGTTTGTAAACATAGAAAACCAGGAGCTGGTCGATCCCCTGCTGGTGCTGGCCCAGAATATCCAGGCAGAGCAGAGGGCCGGAGCGGATCTTTACCTGGACATGGGCAATGCGTTCTATCCGGGGCTGCTTTCCAAATACAGCTCGGGTGCCATCATGATGGATTTTTTCGATGCCATGGGCTGCGGCGCCACCCTGGTCTCGTCCAAAGACATGCACATCGGGTTGGACAACTTGAATTTTCTGCAAGCCCGAAGCAATGTGCGCTTGCTCTCCGCCAATATCGCACGCCCGGAGGGCCCGGCCTTCAAGTCTTATTACGTGGCCGAGGTGCGTGGGACCCGCATCGCTATCGTAGGCCTTTCGTCCAAAACGCTGGGCTTCGATATCGCCGAAAAAAATCTTTACAGCACCACGATCCAGGATGAACAGGCCGCCCTCGATCCGGTTATCAAGGAGATCGAAGCCAGCGGCGTGCGTCACATCGTCTTGCTTTCAGGCCTGACCCTCGGCGACACCTTGAAGATGATGGAAGTATACCCCGGGATCGACCTGGCCCTGTGCGGCGGCGACTATACCGGCGCCTTATATGCGGGCAAGGCCTCCCGCGTGGATCTGGTGGACGGCCGGTCCATCGCGATGCTGGACGACCGCTTCGATTACTTTACGGTGGATCTGCTGCTGGACGACAAGGTGTTTTTTCAGGCCATGCACCCGCGCAAGGCCCTGCCGCGGCCCACCACCACGGGCGCCTATCAGGAGTTGCGCCAGCGCCTGACGCTCTGGAAACGCAAGTACCTGGCCGAACAGAACCAAACCTTGGCCCAGATCGACGAAACGGCCTGCGTGCTGGATGACGTGCGCCTGACGCAGCTTTTAAGGGACCGTTTCAACAGCGAGCTCGCCGTGGTGGACAAAAACACCATCAACGCCAGCCCGATCACGGGCGATGTGCGCAAATCCGATTTTCTGCGCGTGGTCAACCTGGATTACAACATTTTTACTTTCGCCCTGCGGGGCGAGCAGTTGAAACGGCTCCACGAGGCCAACACCGAGCTGGTGGTCACGGGGCTTACCCATGGCAAGGCGGTCGGCGTGCAAGGCTACCCCCTGGAACCGTTGCGCAAATACCGGGTGGCGGCCACACAGTCCGCCTTCGAGAAGATCCAGCGCCTGTTGGGCACGGAGCTCAAATACAGCAACAGTTGGTCGACGGTGACCGATCTGCTCGTCTCGGACCTTGAAAACGAACGGGTGGTGCTGCGCACCGATTACACCTATCTGGAGCGACGCTTCCGGACCCTGGTCGATGTGCATTTGGCCAACTTCGTTACCTCGGTAGATGTGGAACGCGACCCCACCATTGATACACCGGCGGCGCAGCCCACGCGCAGCTACGATAAATGGGGCATCGAAGATCGCATCGACCTGAGCTTCTATAACGAAAAACATCGTTTGGTCTTGACGCCCTATATCTTCTATGTGAGCCAGGACGACGATTATCTCCAGAATTTACTGCGCGGCACCATTCTGTACGATTACAACCTGGACGAGTTCTGGCGGCCCTATAACAAGTTCCAGGCCGATACCGTCGTGCGCTCCGTGGACGGGTTGCGCCCCGTGCTCATTCGCGAAACGGCCGGCCTTTCTTATTTTAGAAGCGTTTTCCAGGGGAAATTGGGTCTTGGTTTCGATAAGCAGGTCCAAGATCCGGTCGAAGACGCCGATTACGGCGTGGAGTTCATCGTCGGCATCAAATATCCGTTCCTGAAGTATTTCCTTTACGAATTGAACTTCGATAATTTCGCCATGCTCGAAAATGACAATGGCGGCCGCTGGGGGCTGCGCAGCGAAACCGACACCGCCGTCTCGGCCAAGGTCAATGAATATTTGAGCGTTTCCCTGAGGTATAAATACTTCTATCTTTTCGATGACGACATAAACGAGGAGTACAAAAGCTCGCAGTTCATCACTACCTTGAACGTGATGACCCAATGGAAGTTCTGGTAGCGGTCGGTCAAGTTGGCCATTTGTGGGTCGGCACTAACTACCAGCGGATCATGGCGCCGCCCCAGGTCAGGCCGCCGCCGAAGACCGGCATGCTGATCAACTGCCCATCGCGCACGCTGCCGTCACGCACCGCCTCGTCCAGGGCGATGGCGCAGGAGGCTGCCGAGATGTTGCCGTACTTGTGCAGGGTGAGATAAAACTTCTCCATGGGAATGTTCATGGTCTGGGAGATGTTCTGAAACATGCGGATGTTGGCCTGGTGGGGGATGAACCAGTCGATCTGCTTCACCGGGATGCGGTTGTGTTTGGCCGCCTCTTTGATGCTTTCCATGAAATAGCGCACGGCCACGCGAAAAATCATATTGCCTTCGACCATGCGCAGGTGGTGCAAGCCTTTGTCCACGCTCTCATGGGTGATGGGGGTGGTCTGCGAGCCGCCCCCGGGCAGTTGCAGGTTTTGCCCGTTGGCGCCGTCACTGTGGATATGAGTTGAAAGCAGCTCCGGGCCGCTTTCGCCAAGGCTCAGAACAGCGGCGCCGGCGCCGTCGCCCCACAATACGCAGGTGCCGCGGTCACTCCAATCCACCACGCGGGTCATCACCTCGCCGCCGACGACCAGCACCTTTTTAAAAGTTCTGTTTTTAAGAAACTGCTCGGCGATGTTCATGGCGAACACAAACCCGGAACAGGCAGCGGTAACGTCGAAACTGACCGCCTGGGGAGCGTTCAATTTGGCCTGAAGCCAATTGGCGCCCGAGGGACAGTAGGTGTCAGGGGTGATGGTGGCCAGGATGATCAAGTCGATCTGGCTGGCGGGGATGCCGGCCATTTCCAAGGCCTTTTGCGCGGCCTGGCAGGCCATGTCCGAGGTGGTCACATCGGGTTCGGCCACGCGCCGCTGACGCACACCGGTGCGTTTGGCGATCCATTCATCCGAGGTGTCCAAACCTTGTCGAACCAGGTCATCGTTGGTGACGATATGGGGGGGCACATAGGAACCGGTTCCTAGAATTCTTATTGTTTCCATTGAGACTTTTTCACCACTTCCAAGCCTTTTCGCTATAGAATTCGATCGATCGCTTTTTGAGGAAAACGAACAATTGTTTGCAACCGACCTTTTTGTAAATCTGATTTCGAAGCCAGGCGGGTCCGGCATTTTCGAGGTTTCGGTCGAGCTACTTTTAAAATAGTTTTAAAAATACTGCAAGAGCTCAGGAAAGGCGGAGTGTGAGTCACGACCGTTCCATCAAGGTTTATATCGTATGGGTACGCGATAAGATTCGCGGATAATTCGAGTGCGCGTAGGCCTTCAATGGCGACCGTGACCCGCGACAGGTAGGGGCGCATGGCCATACGCCCCTGCGGTCAGCCCCTGCCATCTTGTGCAAGCCAAGCAACAGCCTTGACTTACACTCGGAAAGGCGCTGACAGGCAAAGCGGTCAGTCGGCGGCCACGGCTTTGTTGCGGCCGTTGTTTTTGGCCTGCTGCAGGGCGCGGTCGGCCGCATGCAGCAAGCGGTGGGGGGCTTCATCTTGTTTGGGAATCCAGCCGGCGACCCCGATGCTCACGCTGAGGCCGATGCGTTTGCCCGCGTTGATGAAATTGATGCTTTCCACGGCCGATCGGGCGCGGTCGGCCACGATCATGGCATTTTCCTGGATGGTGGCCGGCAAAATGAAGGCGAACTCTTCGCCACCGTAGCGCGCGATGAAGTCACCGGTGCGGCCCAGTTGCTGGCCCAGGGTATTGGCCACCAGTCGCAAGCACTCATCCCCGATCAAGTGGCCGTGAACTTCATTGATCTGCTTGAAATGATCGATATCGGCGATGGCCACGCTAAGCGGTTGTTGGGTGCGCGAGGCGCGCCGGATTTCACCGCTTAAGATCTGATCGAAATAGCGCCGGTTGTGAACCCGGGTCAGCGGGTCGGTGTAGCTCAGTTTGGAGAGCTCCTTGTTGGCCAGCTCGAGGTTTTTCATGGCCCGCTCCAGTTCATTGGTGCGGTCCAATACCCGGACGTCAAGTTCCTCGTTGGCCCGGCGCTGAATTTCCAGAATCTGCTCTTGGATCATGAGTTTTTCTTCATGCGTCTGGCTGATCTTCCGGCTCAGATCCAGGGCAATCCTCTGGGCCTCTTCGCGCTTTCTGCGCTCGCGGTTGATCCGGTCGGCCAACGACAACGAAAGCAATACAAACTGCAACACAAACCCCACCATTTGTCCGTACTCGGTCAAAATCCCGCGCGAAACTATGCCTGACAACCCGAGCATCAGGATGATGGTGCCCACGTCGAGGAAGGAGTAAGCAATGGTATAATGTTTGGCTTGGACATTGCCCTTGATCCATAGGTAGGCACCGGTGAGGATCGCTGCCACGGGACTGAGCATGGCGGCCAATTGCGAGGTGTAATCGAGCAGGGGATTGTCGCCCCAGGCGCACGACACCGTAACGATCAGCCAATAGACCAGTATGACGTTGTTGAGCTGGAGTACCCAGCCGCCGTAGCGTTTGAGGGACAGGAAGACACGCGTGAAAATAGTCGCGGCCAGGAAGCTGAGGCAGGCGAACAGGACATAGCCCATGTACCTCAGCCACGGAATGGCGTCCCACAAGTACCGGCCTCCGATGCC
>JBGSTS010000281.1:0-8025 GCA_041736435.1 Desulfobacterales bacterium
CCCGCCGCGGAGGCGTCCGCCGCTACTGATGTCCTGCCGGACAGTGCCGCCGCGCCGTCACCCCTCTGAGGCCAGCGCCACCCATCGGCCCGCCCCACAGTGCGGCCGGTTGCGCCTTGACAAACCGCTGTGATCCCTTTAGTGAGGAACCCATGCACGCCGCACTCCCCGAATCGCTGAAAGGGCATTTTCTGATGGCCATGCCCGGCCTGGCGGACCCTAATTTTTTCCAGACCGTCACCTGCCTTTGCGAACACAGCGAGCACGGGGCCATGGGCATCGTCATCAACCGGCGGCACGAGCTGCTGTGCGGCAAAAACATCTTCGACGAGCTCGACATTCGCTGCGGCCCCACCGCCGAGGCCATCCCCGTGCACATCGGCGGGCCGGTGCATGGGGGGGAAATTTTCGTTCTCCACGGACAGCCCTTTGGGTGGGAAGGGAGCCTGAAGGTGACCCCGACGCTCGCTTTGAGCAACACGCGGGACATCCTGGAGGCCGTCGCGCAAAACCGTGGCCCGGCCTCGTTTCTGATCAGCCTGGGATGCGCCGGTTGGGGCCCCGGTCAGCTCGAAATGGAAATCCGTGACAATGCCTGGCTGACCTATCCCGTTTTCGATGAAAATATTTTCGTCTTGCCGATCGAGGAGCGCTGGGAGGAAGCCATGCGCCGGATCGGCGTCAGCCCGTCAATGCTGTCGGGCACGGCCGGCCACGCCTGAAGCAGGTCACGCGTGGTTCACCCGCTTCGACTCGGACCGTTTGAGCACGAGGCCGGCCTTGTCATGACACGCGAAGGTACAGACGTTCGAATTATGGATGGAACCGGAATTCAAAAGCAGAGCTTGCTGGCAGTGAACGACGGGCTGCAGTCGCTGTTTCGCACGGTGCGATCCATTCCCGGGCTTTCCGATTACCGCTTCGCGGAGTGGGAGAAAACCTGCGCCGCACTGCCGGAGCAAGTGAACGAGAAGATTGTCCGTGTGGCCGTGGTCGGCCCGATCAAATCGGGCAAAAGCACTTTTCTGAATTCGCTGCTCAAAGGCGATTTCCTCAAACGCGGCGCCGGTGTGGTGACATCCATCGTCACGCGGGTACGCGCCGGGGAGCGACTGAAAGCGACCCTTTTCTTCAAATCCTGGGCGGAGGTGAACACGGACATGCAGCAGGCGCTCGTCCTGTTCCCCGATTTGAACTGGCGCCGCACCGAAGAGCATTTCGACATCCGCCGCCCGCAGGAGCGAACCGGCCTGCGGCAGGCGCTACAGACCCTGAACAGCGAGCAGCGCATCACCGACGACGCCCGCGACCGCAACCTGGTGTTGCTCTCCTGCTACCTTCAGGGCTACGACGCGGTCAACCGGTTCCTGGGGGATGGGACGGTCGTGCGCGCCTACGATGGCGATCGATTCATCGACCACTGGGAGTACACCGGCAACGAGTCCCTGTCCGTTTACCTGCGGGACATTCAGCTTGACATCCACTCCGGTGGTGTGGGCAGCAACGTCGAGATTGCCGACTGCCAGGGCAGCGACTCATCCAACCCGATGCACCTGGCCATGGTCCAGGATTACCTGCGACTCACCCACCTGTTGATCTACGTGATCAGCAGCCGCACCGGCCTGCGGCAGGCCGACATCACGTTTCTTTCCATGATCAAGCGCATGGGAATTCTGGACAACTGCCTTTTCGTATTGAACTGTGATTTCAGCGAGCACCCCTCGCTGAACGACATGCAGGCCTCCGTCCGCCGGGTGTCCGATGAGCTTTCCCTGATCGCCGCCGGCGCAGCGCCGTTTGCCTTTTCGGCGCTGTTCAACCTGTTTGCATCCGCCGACGGATCATTGGCCGAACGGGACCGCCGCCGGCTGGAGCTCTGGCGCTCGGATGTGGAGCTCGTCGACTTCTCCGATCAGGAGACGGCGCGTTTCGCCGGCGCACTCAACACGATGTTGAGCCGGCAGAGCCACACGCTTCTGTTTCACAACCCCATCGAGCGCCTGGGGACGATCTGCGCGGGGATGGCCAACTGGATGGCCGTCAACCAGGATATCCTGACCCGCGACGCGGCCGACGCCGGGCGCACCGCCGAGCGTATCCGGCAGCACCAGGAGCGGTTCGCCCAGATTCTGGCCGCTCTGCAGAGCTCGCTGGCGGGGATCGTTCCCAAAATACAACAGTCCGTCGGGAACAACATCAATCGCTTCATGGACGACGGTGCCGGCGAGGTCACCCGGGGTCTCACCGCGTTTGTCACCGCCGTTCGCTTCGACTCCGGTCGTTATGGCGATACGCTCCGGGCAGGCGGGTTCTCGCAGGCGCTCTATCAGATGTTTCAGGAGTTCAAGCGCTCGCTCGATGCCTACATCGCCGAACAGGTCAATCCGGAAATCATTCGGTTCATCTCCGCTCAGGAGACCTGGATCTGCGAGCAGTTGAAATCCATCGCTGCGCCTTACAAGAGCCTGATCGAGGATGCCTATGGCGAATTCTGCAGTTTGATGGAAGGCCTCGGCATCCGCATCGACTGCCGCGGGCCGGACGCGTTGGCGATTCCCAGCGTGGCGATTTTGCTGCGCAGCTCCGGCGTGAGCCACCCGCCGCTGGCCAGCACCATCAACTACACCGCGCGGCTGCGGACCGAGGCCGTCCTGAGGCGCGGGTTCTACCGGGTGGTGAGCAGGTTCAAGAAGGCGCTAAAAAGGCCCGTCCCGTCGGGCGAGGAGGACCTGCGCGCGCTGCGGGAAGGGTTGGCCCGGATCCAGCGTGAGACCTTGCAATCCCTGATCTTCGAGTTCAAGGATTACCGGGAAAACATCAAGTTCAAATACCTCTTCCCGCAAATCGAGACGGCTGCCACGCGGCTTTCTCAGACCGTCTCCGAGCAGCTGCAGGTCTACGCGGCCGACTTCGGGGCCCTATCGCAGGGAGTAACCGCCCGTCAGGAGGACAAGGCGCAGGCCGTGGCCGTGCTGGCGGGCATGTCTCACGACTGCCGGCGCCTGCAGGAGGCCGTCGACCGGCTTAAGCGCGACATCGCCTCGGCCGCGGCAAGTGCGGCCTGACGCGGGCCCATCACCCGGTCAGCGCCGCCAGGTTGCGACGCGCAAAATCAATGTCGGGGTCCAGGGATAAAGCGGTCCGATAGCACGCCGCCGCCTTGTCGCCGTCGCCCAAGGCTTGATAGTTCACGCCGAGATTGGCGTGGTCGATGGCCGAGGCCGGATCCAGCTCCAATGCGCGCTGAAAGGCGGCGACGGCCTGGGCGTGCTCCCCGCGCTTGAAGTGACAGAATCCCAACAGGTTGTAGATATCCGTGCGTTCGGGATCCAGCTCTGCACCGCGCCGCAGAAACTCCTGCGCCTCATCGTAGCGCCCCAGATCCTTGAGCGCGACGCCGATGTAGCTATAAACGGTCGGCGCCTCTTCGGGGTCGGGCTGCAGCTTCAGCGCCTGGCGGAAAAGGGCGAGTCCGGCTTCCGGATCTCCAGCCTTCAACCGGCAAAGCCCCATGTGGAACCGCACGAAGTACTTTCCGGGCAGAAGCCCATCGACGTCGGATAGACGGGCGAAGGCCTCGGCCGGCCCCAGGTTCTCGGAGATGTGCTTGACGCAGAACATCGCCACCCCGGTCCCGCGCGAACGCTCACGGAAATGAGCCCCGGGGATGATGGTGTAAAAGGCCGGGACGGCCAGTTCCGGATGGGTGGTCTCGATCACGAGCACCTCAAAATTCCGGCGGGAGAGGGCCTGGAGGCAATTCTCGATTTCAACCCGGATGTTCGGGTGCGACAGGTCCGGCAGGCTCGCCAGGTTCACCACGGCCACCGGCTCGGTGATGTAAGCGGCCTCTTCCAGGCGGCGGAGTTTGGGAAGCCCGCTGGCGACGTACGTGGCGGCAGAGTTGAAATCCCCCGCCAGCTGCGCAACCTCGGTCAGGGCCCGGCTCAGGGCTTTTTCGGGGCTTGGGGTGGTGCCGGCGGTCCAGACGATCTCGCTGCGCTCGGGAAAGGTCGACGGGTCGATGGCCAAAGCGCCGATCGACGGGATGCCCGTGTCGAGCGTGAAATCCGAAACCACCAGGCGAATGCCGCAGCGCTCGTACTTTGCGAGCATCTCCTGCACGGCCGGGTCGGCCGACGACGATGCTCGGATGGCCGGCACCCGCAGGCGGTTGCGGCTGATGACCGACGATACGTGCCGTTCGACGACCTCACAGATGCCTTGGAGAATCGCCTCCTCCGGACAGTTGCCGGCCGACGGCCCGTTGAACTCGTTGATGGCATAAAACCAGTCAAACGGCACCAGGCACTCGGTGCCTCGGGTGAGGTTGTGCGCCACGGTCCACTTCAGCGGCAGCTCCTCGAAGAGGCGCCGGCTGAGGTCGAGCTCATCCGGGGCATCGTGGACCGACCGGGCAATCATCTCAAAGCCAATGGCTCGGTCCTGGACTTCGCTAAAGGTGGCCCGGATGAAACGGCCGTGGGACCGAGCGAAGCTGAAAAAGCTGAAGCGTTCCACGAGTTCCATGACAGCGCTGGCCTCAGCCTGCTCCGGGGTGGCCCCTTTGCCCATCTGTTTGCGCGTGCCGATAATCCCGGCGGCGTCCCGGCCGCAGCGGCTGAGGTAGACCGGGATGCCGAGGCGGCCGTTGTCGATGCGCTCGGTGCTCTCCAGAATGTCCAGTTTCAACCGGCGCAGCCTGTCCCGGAGTCGCGCCACGGTGGTTTGCGGGGGCAGCACTTTGTCCTGGTCCTGTGTGAACTGCTTGTAGGCATCTTTCAAAATCAGCCCGGCCATGAAACAGATCTCCTTTTTCAGTTGACCGCCAAGTTTGAATTCGGTATAAAGAAAATTTGTGTGGGGATGTAGCTCAGCTGGGAGAGCGCGGCGTTCGCAACGCCGAGGTCAGGGGTTCGATCCCCCTCATCTCCACTCGTTTTCACCCCGGCACTGCGCCTGCTTCTAACACACTGCCGGCAGGATTGAAACAGGGGCTGCCGGATTTGGGCAGCACCGATCGTCCGCAGGGACCGAACGGGGTCTCGGGCCTGAACGCGACGATGACGCCGGAGGTCCAATGAACCGCAGAGCCGAGCTTGAACGCCGCACCGGGGAGACCACCGTCAAAGTCGGCATCGACCTTGACGGCAGTGGCCGGCCCGATGTGAACAGCGGGATCGCTTTTTTCGACCACATGCTGGCGCTCTTCAGTGTGCACGGGTTCCTCGATCTGGCGGTCCACGCCCAGGGGGACACCGCGGTGGATTCCCACCACACGGTCGAGGACGTCGGTCTGGTGCTGGGGGATGCCGTGGACCGCGCGTTGGGCGACCGCAAAGGCATTCGCCGCTACGGTCATGCCCTGACCCCCATGGATGACGCCCTGGCCCAGGTCGTCATCGACCTGTCCCGGCGACCCTACCTGGTATTTCAGATCCCGGCGTGTCAGTGCGCGGAGCGCTCCTTCAATGGTTCGCTGGCAAAGGAGTTTTTCAAATCAGTGGCGAATCGCGCCGGAATGAACCTGCACGTCAACGTGCCGTACGGTGAAAACGAGCACCACATCCTGGAGGCCATTTTCAAATCATTCGGAAGGGCCCTCCATCAGGCCGTCAGCGTCGACCCGCGCAGCCGCGGCGTGCGCTCTTCCAAGGGCGCCCTGTAGCAGGGGTCGCCGTCACCGAGACACACGCGCTTGCATGCTGATCATACCCGCCATTGACCTTAAAAACGGCAAATGCGTCCGCCTGGAGCAGGGGCGCATGGATGCGGAAACCGTTTATGCCGACGACCCGGTGCTCGCCGCGAAGCGCTGGGCCGATGCCGGTGCCGAACTGATCCACATCGTGGATTTGGACGGCGCGGTGGGCGGCACGCTTTGCCACGGGGCACTCATCGCCCGCCTCTTGGAGGCCGTCGGCGTTCCGGTGCAACTCGGCGGCGGTATTCGCGATGCGCAAACCGCGGAGTCGCTGCTCGACATGGGGGTCTTCCGCGTGGTCATCGGCACCGAGGCCATCCACACCCCGGCCTGGTTGAGCGAGATCTGCCGACGGAGGCCCGGCCGGGTGGCGGTCGGCCTCGATGCCCGCAACGGGTGCATCGCGGTCAACGGCTGGACGCGCACGACGGACATCGCAGCAGTGGATTTGGCCCGGCGTCTCGAGGACCGGGGCGTGGCGGCCTTTATTTTCACTGACATCCATCGCGACGGCATGCAGAGCGGGCCCAACATCGAGGAAACCCGCCGCTTGGCCGAAAACGTCTCCGTCCCGGTGATCGCCTCCGGCGGCGTCGGAGGGCTGGATCACATCCGGGCCCTGCAGCCGCTGGAAGCCATGGGGGTCGTAGGGGTCATCATCGGCAAGGCACTCTATTCCGGCGCCATCGACCTCAAAGAGGCGCTGGCGCTGGTGCAGCTGAGAACCGGTGGCGCGGCGGGCGAAGACGGTTCCAGAGACACGATTGACAAACGTTGTATCGATTCATAGGGTTAGTGCTTTAAATTTAAAAAGGCAGCCTGGTAGAGGCTGCGGCGGCGGTGCTGTTGGCCCCTCGCAACCCTTATCGTCACCATTGGGCCGACCGGTGCCCCAAAGGCAGTCCGCTGTCGGTTTATCCATAGCTCCCGCGCGTGCAGACGGAGGCGGCAGTTTCTTGGCAAACTACATCCCGGACGACAAGGTTTCTGAGATCCGACATGCGGTGGACATCACCGATCTGGTCTCGGAAACGGTCCTGCTAAAAAGGGCCGGCAAGAACCTGGTCGGGCTTTGCCCCTTTCATGCCGAAAAAACACCGTCGTTCAGCGTAAGCCCGGACAAACAGATTTTCCATTGCTTCGGTTGCGGGAGCGGAGGCGACGTGTTCGGTTTCGTGATGAAGCGCGACGGCGTCTCCTTCGTCGAGGCGTTGCGGGTGCTGGCGCGGCGAAGCGGCATCGATCTACCCGAGCGGGCGTTGAGCTCAGAAGACCAGCGCCGGATAAAGGAGCGCGAGCGCCTGTTCGAGGTTAACCGCCTCGCCCTGCACTTTTTCACTCAACGCCTCTGTCAGCATCCGTCCGGACGAGCCCCCCTGGCCTATCTGGAACGCAGAGGCATCGCGCGGACGACGATCGACGCCTTCCAGATAGGCTATGCCCCCAACGGCTGGGACGGTCTGCTGGGGTTCATGAGAGGCCGCAGCGTTGATCCGGCCTTGGTGGAAAAAGCCGGTTTGGCTGTACCGCGCAAAGACGGGTCCGGCTTTTACGACCGCTTTCGGGAACGCATCATGTTCCCCATCTTCGACGAGTCCGCGCGGGTGGTGGCCTTCGGCGGCCGGGTGATGGATGATTCCACCCCCAAGTATTTAAATTCACCCGAAACCCCGACCTACACCAAACGCAAGGTGCTCTACGGGCTGCACCGGGCCAAGGACCGCTGCCGGTCGCTGGGGTCGGTCTTCATCGTGGAAGGCTATCTCGATCTGATCGCACTGCACCAAGCCGGAATCGACAACACCGTTGCCACGCTCGGTACCGCCCTCACGCCCGAGCACATCCGGATGCTCACTCGCTACGCCGGCCGAATGGTTCTGGTTTATGACTCGGACGACGCCGGCATCCGCTCGGCCCAACGATGTGTGGCGCTTTTCTGGAAGGAGCACGCGGATTTTCGCAGGGGGGATGTGTTTCGCGAAGACCAGGCGGACACCCGCATTCTGGTGTTGCCCGAAGGACACGACCCGGACTCATTCATCCAAAGCCATGGGCCCGAGGCCTTCGAGCGCCTGGCCCAATCCGCACCGGGCATGGTCAGCTTTCTGACGGAAAGCGCCGTCAACCGCCACGGCCTGAGCACGGAGGGAAAGATCCGCATCGTCTCCGAAATGCTCGGCCCGCTCGAGGCGGTCAACGACCCGGTGGCCCGAGCGTTCTACATCCAGCAGCTCTCGGAGCGCCTCGGGGTGGACGAATCGGTCGTGCGCCAAGGGCTGCAGGGCCGCACCCGAAGCACACCGGCGCCGGGGAGGATGGCG
>JBGSTS010000029.1:0-3829 GCA_041736435.1 Desulfobacterales bacterium
ACCGCCGGCGCAGAACCGCCACTCCGGCCGCGTAGCGCCGCGGAGCGCGGATCAGCAGGCAGAGGTTGCGCGCGATGAGCCGGTGGGCGTTGCGCAGAAACGTTTCCGGCAAATAGTCCACCCGGGCCCGGATCCGCGCGATGCTCTCGTGGGCGAAGTCCTCGCGCCCGGGACGCATGGAGAAGATGTGAATGCCGAATCCGAGCTGCTCGAGCAGCAGAATCTCGTTGGATATGAAGGTTTCCGAGATCCGGGGATACCCCTTCAGGATCATCCCCAGCACGGGCCGGAACGCAGCGCTCATGGCTTGCGGTCCCGAAACTCCAGGATGCGCTGCTGCATGGTCTCGATGCCGGTGAACCGGAAATCGGCAATGGCCTCGCGGTAGGGGGCGGGGTTTTCCAGAAGGCCCAGCAGCTGGCTTCGCAAACGCTCCGGGGAGAGTTCGTTCCAGGGAATGACGTCGGTCAGGTTACGGCGCTTGAAGGTCTGGGCCCGGATCAGCTGCTCCCGGCGCGGGGTCTCGCGCGGAATGACGAGGCTGACGGTGCCCTGGTTGAGGATCTCGCTCAGGGTGTTGTAACCGCCCATGCTGACCACCACGTCGGCGGCGGCAAAGATCTTCTCCATCTGCCGGTAGAAATGGTACATGCGCACGCCGAGCTTGCGGGATCGTTTGTAGGTGCTCTTGCGCTCCGACTTGGGCATGAAGGGTCCGGTGATGAGGATGCTTTTGAAGGGCGGCAGGCCCGGTGAGGTCTCGAGCATGCGCAGGTAGGCGTCCATGACGGCGTAGCCGTCCCCGCCCCCGCCGGTGGTCACCACCACGAGCTTGTCCTCCTCGCCGAGACCATGCTCCTTGCGGATGCCTTGCACGTTCTCGGCCGAGGGCACCTTGCGGGGGATATAGCCGGTGAAGACGACTTTGCGGCTGACCCCCTCGGTGATGGCGTACTCGCGCACGGGGTCGTACATGTCCTGGTTGCCGTAGATCCAGATCTCGCTGTAGAGCTCCTCGAGGATTTCGTAAACCCCCTTCTGGCGCCACTCCTGCCGGGTCGTCTCCGCATCGTCCATGATGTCCCGCAGCCCCAGGATGGTCCGCGTGCCGGGCCGGTTGCGCTTCAACCACTGCAGCGCGGGGAGCACCTCGCGTTTGAGGCCGAGAGGCTCCTTGTCGACAATGAAGAGCTGGGGCTGGAAGGTCTTGACCGTGGCCGTGATGATGTTCTTGCGGATGTCCAGAGCGTGCCGGGCGTTGATCTTGATGGAGAGCGGCAGGTACTCCTCGTTGGTGCGCTTGATCATCCCCGGGATGCGCACGAAGTCGATCTGCTCGGGAAAGGGGAACCGACCGGCAATCGGGGAGCCGGTCAGGATGAGGATGTTGACCCGCGGGCCGAGCAGGTGCGAGGCGATCGCCATGCTGCGGCGGATGTGCCCCAGCCCGTAGGTGTCGTGCGAGTACATCAGGATGTTGTAAGTCGAGTTGCGGGCCATGCCACTCCATAATTTAGGCGTAAAAAAAGCCGCCTAAATTATGATTTTATAGTTAATTTTGCTGCCGGTTGTCAATGATTCGATCCGTTCCGTCGAATCACTTTCTTAACGGTTTTCCATTTGGTATAGTTTCTTTGTTTCCTCGTTTCCCAGCTTGGTATGTCTGGATGAAACTCTGGTTGTTTTCAGAAACAGGCGGCTTTAATCGAAACCTGATATCCCCGCTGAAGCGGGGTAGGCACGGCGCGCGAATGACGCATGGTGAGGCGTACTATCCGTACGCCGCAACCATTGCGGCATGAATCCCGCCGGCGGCGGGAAGAGATCGGGTTTCCAGTAAAGCCGCCCCATAGGTGGTGCATGGCCAGCTCCGACGTCCACCCCGTCCACCGCTTCGAGCCCTGGCAGGTCTGGCCGGGATCGTTCGACAACCCGCCCGCCGACGGCAATTTCCCGCAGCCGCCCGACCGGAAGCTTCACATCACACGCGCGACCCGCATCGCCTCGATAGGGTCTTGTTTCGCGCGCGAAATCAAGCGCCGGCTGGTGCAGCGCGGGTTCACCTACATCGCCGAGGAGGCCCACCACCCGGCGGCCGTGCACGCCAGCGCCGCCTGGGAGCGGGTGTACAACACCTTCTGCCTGCGGCAGATCTTCGAGTACACCTTTGCGGAGTGGGCGCCCGAGGTGCGATGGTGGCAGGCGCCCCGCTCCGGCAGGATCCAGGATCCCTACCGCCGGGTCATTCTCTACGACCACCGGGCCGAGGCGGAGGCCGATTTCGAACGCCACCGAACCTGCTCGCGCCGCGCCCTGGCCTCCGCCGAGCTTCTGATCGTCACCCTCGGGCTCACGGAGATCTGGCAGGACCGGCAGGACGGCGCGGTGATCAGCCTGCCGGCCGGCCCCTACGTGAACGAGGGCGGGGAGATGGGCCGCTACGAGTTCCGCGTCAGCCGCACCGCCGAAAACCTTGCCAACCTGGAACGGATCCACGCCCTCATGGCGCAGCACAACCCCGCCTGCCGCATCCTGGTCACGATCTCGCCCGTCAACCTCTGGGCCACCTTCCGCCGGGATGCGGATGTCATCAGCGCAAGCTGCAACTCCAAGAGCACCCTGCGGGCGGCCGCGGACGAGTTCGCGGCGGCGCACGACAACGTGTTTTACTTCCCGGCCTTCGAGATGGCCACGATCTACCAGCCGCTCGTCGGCCGAACCTACTTTGCCGGGGGCCGGGAGAACTTTCACGTCAACAAAGCGACCGTCAAGTTCATCATGAACCACTTCTTCAAATGGTACGCCCCGTCGGAGCCATTCACACCGTTCGACGAGGGAGACGCCGTCGAAGCGCAATGACAGCTTGACATACCATAAAAATCTGGCTATCGTCTGGCCAGAATGAGATACGAAATTGTTTTTTCCCCAGAGGCTTACGACGATCTCAAGCAGCTCTCTGCCCGAGACCGAACCACCGCCTGCAGCGCGATAGAGACTCATTTGCGATTTGAGCCCGGCAAAACCAGCAAGAGCCGGATAAAACGCCTACGTGGCATGAGTCGTCCGGAATACAGGCTGCGCGTCGGCGAATTGAGGATATATTACGATATCAAAGATACGGACGTCGAGGTCCTGGCGATCATTCTTAAGAGCCAGGCTTCCAACTGGCTGGATCGATATGGTGAAACAGCATGAAAACAATAGCGTTGTCGGAAATAAAAGATCAGCTGTCGAAATTCCTCCGCCTTGCGGAAAATGAAGAAATCGTCATCATGCGGCACGGGAAGCCGGCCGGAGTTCTGGTCGGTTTTAAATCCGAAGAGGACTGGTTTGATTATCGCCTCGAACACGACCCCCGTTTCTTGCGGCGCATCGCCTCCGCGCGGCAAAGCTTGAGCGAAGGAAAGCGAGTGCGAATCGAAGATGTGATCGAGGGTTAAAGTACTTTTATACGGTGGGGATGATCTCCTGCCGTTCTGAGCACAACCCGCCGCCGAGCGAGACAAACAGCCGGTGGAACGATAGGCGGCTTCGCCCGAAGGCCAAGTTCAAGGCGCGCAAGCTTCGCGGTGCGAGGCGTACGAAGAGTACGCCGCAGTGACGACGAAGTGCAGCGCAACGCTGAAATTGGGCTTCCGTCGAAGCCGCGTTCGGAGACCCGATGGAATTCGAGCCTGTGATCGGTCTTGAGGTCCACGCCCAGCTCAAGACCCGAACCAAGATCTTCTGCGGCTGCTCGACCGAGTTCGGCGCGCCGCCCAACACCCACGTCTGCCCGGTGTGCCTGGGCATGCCGGGGGTGCTGCCGGTGCTCAACCGCGCCGTGGTG
>JBGSTS010000030.1:0-1622 GCA_041736435.1 Desulfobacterales bacterium
GTTGGACATAGCCGGCTCTGCCGGCAACGCGTTCGCGCAGTGCCGCGGAAGCCCAAGCCGAGTCCGCAGGTCTTGTGCTCTGATTGAGAGGAAATGACCGACGCTGCCGTGGCCCCCACTGGAGCAACCCCTCCAGGCGGGACCACGGAGCGTGGCCATGAGCCAAGATCCCCTCAATTCCTTCCAACGCCATCTGCAAGCCCAGGGCAAGCGCCCTGGGACGATCGACCGGTACGTGTCGATCGTGGCCCGATTCCTGCGGGAGGCCGGAGTCCCGGCGTCCGAGGTGGCCGGGAGCCATGCCTACGCCTTCCTGGTGGATCGGGGGACGGCACTGGGGATATCGGAGTCGTGGTACAACGTGACATTCCATGCGGTGGTGGCGTGGCTGGAGTCCCGAGGTCTGCCGGCTGATCTGCGCGGCCTACGTCCGAAACGGGTGCCGCAGGAGCCGCCGCGGTGGTTCACGGCCGAGGAGTCGCGCAGGTTGATCGCGGCGGTGGAGCAGCGGCACTTCCGGCTGTTCTTCCAGGTGATGCTGGCGACGGGCATGCGCATCTCGGAGGTGCTGGCGCTGCGGGCCGAGGACATCGACCGGGAACGGCCGCTGATCCGGGTGCGTTGCGGCAAGGGCGGTGATGGGCGCCTGGTGCGCTGCGAAAAGAACCTGCGGGGCCGCCTCCAGGACTACTGGCGAGTCTACCACCCGCGCGGGGTGTTCTTCCAGCGGCGCCCCGGCCTGGGCGATGAGCCGATGCTGGCTGCGACGGTGAACGCCGCGTTGCATCGGGCGGCTGAGAAGGCGGGCTTCAGCGAGCAGATCAGCAGCCACCGGCTGCGCCACACCTTCGCCATCCACAGCCTGCGCGGCGGCATGGACATCGTGCATCTGTCGCGGCTGATGGGCCATCGCTGCCTGTCCTCGACGGTGCGCTACCTCACCCCCGATCTGAAACGGCCGGGGGAGATGGTGGATGTGCTGGAGTGCCTGGGGGTGCAGCCGTGATCCGCGACATCATCCTCCACCACGGCGACGACCAGGCCCTGGCCGGGCTGCTCCCGTATCAGCGGGCCGCCCTCGATGCCATCGCCTCCTGCGGCACGGTCGCCGCCGGGATGCACCGGGAGGTCTGCGACCACTGCGGCGACCGCCGGCTGGTGCCGAACACCTGCGGCAATCGCAGCTGCCCGCATTGCCAGGGGCGGGAGCGCATCGCCTGGGTCGAGGCCCGCACCGCCGAGCTGCTGCCGTGCGGCTACCACCACGTGGTCCTGACGATCCCGTCTCAACTGCGCCCCGCCGCCAAGGCCTTCCCCAGGGCGTTCCTGGGATCCCTGCTGAAAGCGGCAAGCGATGTCATCGACCGGCTCTGTCGCGACCCCCGCTACCTTGGAGCCGAGGTGGGCCAGCTCGCCGTCCTCCACACCTGGACCCGGAATCTGGAGTGGCATCCCCACGTCCACATCATCGTCACCGCCGGAGGCTGGGATGCCGATCATCACCGGTGGGTCCCCGCTAAGACCTACGGCAGTCAGAAGAGGCCCTTTCTCATGCCAGTCGACGTCCTGCGTTCCGCCTTCGCCAGACGGCTCCGCACCCTGCTCCTGCGCCAGGCCCGCGC
>JBGSTS010000059.1:0-3372 GCA_041736435.1 Desulfobacterales bacterium
GCCGCCGCTGCTGCTCGCGGCCGCCCGCAAAGGGGCCATGGAGTCCCTGGAGAGCGGTCCGCTCTCCGGCTACCCGGCCGTCGATGCCGCGCTCACACTTACGGGGGCCCTCGCCCGGGAAGGCTTGAGCACCGAGCTGGCATTCACCGTGGCCGCCTCCATGGCCTGCAAGGAGGCCTTGAACCGCGGCAACCCGTTTCTGCTCGAGCCGATCATGACGGCGGAGGTGCTGGTGCCGGAGGCGTTCCTGGGCGAGGTTATCGGCGACCTGAACTCGCGCAGCGGCAAAATCGAGTCCATCGACCATCGGCTGGGCATCCAGGTCGTCACCGTGGAAGTACCGCTGTCGCGCATGTTCGGCTACTCCACCGTGCTGCGCTCCGCCACCCAGGGCCGGGGCACCTTCTCCATGCACTTCACCCGCTTCGACCGCCCATGAGCTTGCGGCTGCAGCCGCAAGCTCATAAATGAACTGACGGCGCCCCGGCGCCGTCAGTTCATCCTTCGAGGGCTTTGCGTTCGGCCTTGATCTCGGCTTCCGTCTGCGTGAGCAGCTGCTCGAGGCGCTCGCGCCGGCCAGGGTCGGGATTGTTTCGCAGGGCCTGCCGGAACTGAGCGGCGGCTGTTTTGTAGTCGAAGCCCCGCAAGTGGTAAAGTCCCAGGTTGTAATGCGCCTCGGCCACCGCCCCCTGCCTCCCCAGCACCTGCCCCAGAAAATAATAGGCCGTGCGGTATTCCGGCATCTGCTGAATCACGGCCTGATAGAGCATCACCGCCTCGCCCGCGTTGCCGAGTTCCTGCTGGGTGCGGCCCAGCAAAAACAGGCAGTCGGGGTCGTCGGGCAGCGTCAGGCGGGCGCCCTCCAAGGCCTTCAGGGCCGGGGGCAGGCGACCGGAGAGCAGATACACCTTGCCCAGGTCCCTGAGCAGGATGCCGTCGAAGGCCCGGCGGGAGAGCGCCTGCTGGAACTGGACGGCCGCCTCGTCCCAACGGTTGGCGCTGGATAGGGCCACACCGTAGCGGTGCCGGGCCAGCACATTCTCCGGCTCGTCCCGGACAAGGGCCGCCAGCCGCTCCAGCTCCGGGGCGACATCCTGCAGGGTGGCAATCAACCGGGTCTGGATGCGCACGAACTGCGCCGGATCGGCGGATGCCACCGCCTTGAGTGCAGCCGCATGGTCGTCCACCCAGTTTTCGGTGTAGATGATGCGGTCCTCGATCGCAGGGTGGGTCATCATGTAAACAGGAATCTGCTCCTTGCCCCAGGCTTGCTTGCCTCGGATCTTTTTCAGGATCGCCACCAGGCCGTCCGGGCGGAAGTCGGCATCGGTCAGCAGCTTGAGGCCCACCTGGTCGGCCTGCATTTCGTTGTCGCGGCTGAACGCGAGTTGGGTCGTCGCCCCGGCCGCCTGAGACCCCAAGGCCAGCGCCCCCCCCAGCGCCGCCCCCCCTGTGGCGGCACCGAGCAGCACACCGGCGGCCATCCCGGCCAGCTGCGCCCAGCCGACCTTTTTGGCCAACTCGATCTTCTGGGAAATGTGCCGGCAGTACACGTGGGAGATCTCATGCGCCAGGATCCCCGCGAGCTCCTCCTCCCGGTCCATGGCCTGGATCAGTCCGGTGTGAACGAAAATGTGGCCGGCCGGCGTGGCGAACGCGTTGTAGGAGTCGTCCTTGATCACGTAGAAATGGTAGCGGAACGGCTGCTCCGGAAGAGCGGCGAGGATCCGCTGGCCGACACGGGAGACATAGGCGGCGATATAAGGGTCCTGGACGATTTCAAAGCGTTTTAAAATGATACGCAGGATCTGGCGGGAGAGTTCCTCCTCCTCCCCCAGGGTGATGGCAAAGCCCGGGCGTGGAAGGGCTGCGGCGGTCAGAGCGACCACCACCAGAATCCAGCAGATCAGCGAATGCACCGGCGTGCGCTTCATGATAAAGGTTCCTTTTCAACCCGGCCGCTGCGTGCACCGGTTCCACGGGAAGCCGGGGGGGAATCAACGGGAGGATGGCGGCGGGTCGAAGGCGTGCGGCGAAGTTACCCGGCGCTGTCCGCCCGGGGTCGGCACACACTTATTTAGTGCCCATCCACAAACGGCGTCTTTCGGCCCATGCCGGCGTTCTCGCTCTTCGCAATCCTCTGCGTAGACCCACTACGCCTCCGGTTGCGAAATCGCTGCGGCCTTGGCCTGAACCGAAATGCACCATTTCTGGATGGACAGTATATAGGACAGTATGCCACATTGTCACGCGCTTTTCAAAGGTGTTTTTTTGTGGTAGACGCTGCGGCATGGTCAGAGTCATCTGCATCGCCAACCAGAAAGGCGGCGTCGGGAAAACCACCACGGCGATCAACCTCTCCGCCTCGCTGGCCGTGTTCGAAAAACGGACCCTCCTGGTGGATTGTGACCCCCAGGCCAACGCCACCTCCGGCATGGGGCTCGACCGGAGCGCGCTGCGGCACACGCTCTACGAGGGGCTGCTCGGCGAGGCGACCGGGGAACACCTGGTTCACGACAGCGCCATCCCCGCCTTGAAAGTCATCCCGACCAACGTGGAGCTCATCGGCTTCGAGGTGGAGATGATGGACGCGCCGGACCGGGAAAAATGTTTGCGGCAGCTGATCGCCCCGCTGCGGCCGCAGTTCGACTACATTATTTTGGACTGCCCGCCCTCGCTCAGCCTGCTCACCCTGAATGCGCTCACGGCGGCCGACTCCCTGATCATTCCCCTGCAGTGCGAGTTCTATGCGCTCGAAGGGCTCGGCCAGCTCCTGCAGACCGTCAAACGCGTCAAACGCGCCCTCAACCCCGGCCTGGACATCACCGGCATCCTGCTGACCATGTTCGACCGGCGCACCAACCTGGCCCACCAGGTGGCCGCGGAGGCGGAAAAACATTTCAAGGAGCTGGTGTTCAAAACCACGATCCCACGGAACATCCGGTTGGGCGAAGCGCCGAGCTTCGGCAAGCCCATCATTCTCTACGATGCGACCTCCCAGGGCGCCCAGAGCTACATCGAACTGGCCCGGGAGATCATGACCCCCACCCTTGAAACCAGCGCTGCATCGGCTTAGGACATGGACAAGCACACCCCCCCTTCGGATTTGCTCGCCAAGCGCAAAAAACTCGCACTCGGCCGCGGACTGGGCGCCCTGATCCCGGATGCCGAGCCCGCCTCCGGCAGCGCGGATTTTTTCCTCTGCGACATCGGCCTCATCCGCCCGAACCGCTACCAGCCCCGCCGCCAGTTTGCCGAGGAAGAGCTCGCAGAGCTGGCCGGTTCGATTCGCGGGCAGGGGATCCTCCAGCCGCTCATCGTGCGCCGCTCGGAGGCCGGCTTCGAGCTGATCGCCGGGGAGCGCCGCCTGCG
>JBGSTS010000168.1:0-4755 GCA_041736435.1 Desulfobacterales bacterium
CTTGAGACCCCATCCGTGATACAAGAGACTGGTGGACATACGCTTGCTCCCCTTTCTGAATCATGGTTGGCGCTGTGACTCAGAAACGAGCACGTATGTCCACTTTTTTCAACTAAAAGTACGCTTCACCCGGATGAACCCTTCTTCTGGTTTTCTTCCCCGTCTTCTTCCCAAGATTTTATTCCGCCATGACCGCTCATTCCGGTAGCATCGGCCAGAAGGAGATCGTCGGCCGATGTCAGGGATAATCCGAATAAAATGTCCTCATTGCCAGCAGTTGTTCACCCCCGATGCCAGAAATGCCACCCGTCAGCGTTACTGCTCAAAACCCGCCTGCCGACAGGCCAGCAAGGCCGACAGCCAGCGGCGGTGGCTGCAAAAGCCGGAGAACCGCGACTACTTCCGCGGACAGGTGCATGTGCTGCGGGTTAAGCGCTGGAGAACGGCCCACCCCGGCTACTGGCGACGGAGCAAACGAAGGCACGTTGCGTTACAAGATCTCTTAATCGCACAAGCAGCTGTAAATATTGGCAATAATAACCAAGCCCCAAAAGATGCGTTACAAGATGTCTTGATCCTACAACCCGCTGTTATGGTTGGGCTTATCGCTCAACTGACCGGCTGTGCGTTACAAGATGACATCGCAAGGGCCGCCCGGCGTATGCAACAATTGGGCAACGATATCCTTTATCCCCCGACATGAAGGAGGCCGGCCCATGGAAAAACATCTGCTTGACCCCGAGAGGTTGCGAAAAATCCCTCCACAGTTCAGCTGGATTGACCAGCGCCTGGTGCGCGAGCGCCACATCGAGCGGTTAAGCCACGCGGCCGCCGCTCTTTACCTGTTTCTGCTCACCGTGGCCGACGCCCAGGGCTTGAGTTTCTACTCCGAGCGCTCCATCGGCCGGCATCTGGCAATGGCGGCCGACCGCCTGGATCACGCCCGCAAGGAACTTCTGCACGCGGATCTGATCGCCTACCAAGATCCCCTCTACCAAGTGCTTTCTTTGGATGGACCTCAACTCGGCGCTGAACGCGGCGCCGGGATCTGTTCGATCAAAGAGATCTTCAAACAGATGGGAGGCGCCGCATGATCGACTACGAGCTGTTTTGCAAAATCCGGCATCTCAAAGACCACGAAGGCTTGAGCGCCAATCAGATCGCCGCCGAGCTCGCCACGGATCCCCGCACGGTCGTAAAATGGCTTGCCCGCGAGCGCTTCTGCCAGCGAAAAGCCAGCGTGCGTGCCAGCAAGCTGGATCCCTTCAAAACCGAGATCGCCCGCTGGCTCGAATCCCATGCCTTTACCGCCGCCCAGATCCTGGTGCGTATCCGCGAGCAGGGCTATGCCGGTGGCTACAGCATCGTGAAGGACTACGTGCGCGCCATCCGGCCGCCGGAAGCGCCCAGCCTACTTGACGCTCGCCTTCGCCCCCGGGGAGTGCGCCCAGGTCGACTGGGGCTCCTACGGCTCGGTGGCCGTCGGCAACACCCGCAGGCGCTTGAGCTTTTTTGTGATGGTGCTCTGCTACAGCCGCATGTTGTACGTCGAGTTCACCGTCAGCCAGAGCCTGGAGCACTTCTTGGCCTGCCATCAAAACGCGTTTCGATTCTTCGGGTGTGCGCCGAAAAAAATCATGGTCGACAACCTCAAATCGGCAGTCTTGCGGCGCATTGTCGGCCGGCCGCCGGTGTTCAATCCCAGATACCTGGAGTTTGCCAACCACTACGGCTTTGCCATCGCCGCCTGCAACGTGGGCCGGGGCAACGAAAAGGGCCGGGTAGAAAACGCGGTGGGCTATGTCAAAAAGAACTTCCTCGCCGGTCTTCAGATCCCGGATTTTGCCGCCATCGGCCCGGCCGCAAGATACTGGCTGGAGACGGTGGCCAACGTGCGCACACACGGCGAGACCCGCAAAAAACCCGTGGAACTCTTCGAGGCCGAGCGGCCCTGTCTTTTGCCGCTGCCGGTCAACGCCTTCGATATCGCCACCGTCAGCCCCCAGCGGGCCTCAACCCAGTTCCGCATCACGTTGGACACCAACCGCTACTCGGTGCCCGCCGAGTATGCGGGAAGAGCACTCACGGTCAAAACCGATCCCGAGCGCATTTGTGTCTACGCGGCCGAGAAGCTGATCGCACGGCATATCAGAAGCTATGAGCGTAACCTCGACATCGAGGACCCCGACCACCCCAAGGCGCTCTTGGCCCAGAGAAAAAAAGCCCGCGACCAGAAGATCTTCATGCGCTTTTTATCCCTCTCGCCCAAGGCCGACCTGTATTACCGCAAGCTTGAAGAGCGCCGCCTGAACCCCAACGAGCATGTGCGCAAGATCGTCGCCTTGAGTGAAATCTACGGCCCGGATCCCCTCGCCCGCGCCATCGAGGATGCCTTCCTCTTTGAGGCCTTCTCCTGCGAGTACATCGCCAACCTGCTCCAACAGCGCGCCCGCTTCCACCCAGAGCCCGCCGCGCTGCACCTCACCCGGCGCGAGGATCTGCTCGATATTCGCCTGGAACACCCGGATCTGTCCGTCTACGAAAGGATCAGCGATGAGTGAGAATAACCGCCGTCTCGATGAGCACCTCAAATACCTCAAGCTGCCCTTCATCCGCGAGCACTACCAGGGCCTGGCCACCCGGGCTGCCGAAAAACAGCTTCCCCACATCGAGTACCTGGAAAAACTCGCCGACGGCGAGGCCGGCTTGCGCCGCGACCGCGCGATCCAACGACGCATCCGACAGGCCCGCTTCCCGGTCATCAAGACCCTGGATCAGTTCAACTGGAGCTGGCCCAAAAAACTAAACCGCCTGCAGGTCAAAAACCTCTTCCGCCTGCAGTTCATCCCCGACAAGGCCAACGTCATCTTCCTGGGCGGGGTCGGGCTGGGCAAAACCCATCTGGCCGTAGCCCTCGGCTACCAGGCCTGCCTGGAGGGCCACACGGTGCTCTTTGCCACCGCCATCGATGTTATCAACACCCTCACCGCCGCCCAGGCCGCCGGCCGGCTGAAAGCCGAACTCAAAAAATACACCCGCCCCGCGGCCTTGGTTCTCGATGAGCTGGGCTTTCTGCCTATCGACAAGGCCGGCGCCGATCTGCTCTTCCAGGTCATCAGCCAGCGCTACGAGCAGGGCGCCTTGGTCATCACCTCAAACCGTGCCTTCAAAGACTGGCCGGAAATCTTCAACAACGACTCCACGCTCACTTCCGCCATCCTCGACCGCCTGCTGCATCACGCCGAGACCGTCATCATCGAAGGCAAAAGCTTCCGTATGAAAGACAACCTGCCTGCGCAATGACCGCCTGCCGATACCCTGCAGGGGGGACACCCTATGCCCCCTCGGCACTTCATCTATCCTTCAAAAAGCCTATACATTTTTATCCCAGCGATTTTGATGCATTTTGACGCCGCCGCTGGCACCTTGAGCGTCTGCCTGCCGTTCACACTGTGCCCCCTGACCCGCTTGGTGGCCGCTTCCAGGTCAACTCCGGCCACTGCATCTTTAAGCTTTTGACAATGGGTGGTGCCTTCCGGTTCCCGTGCGCTCGATGAATTTCCCCCTTCTGAGTAACGCGCGATGACCTTCGGGTCCAGCTGCGGGTATTCGGCAATGCGGCGCTGGCGCTTGAACGCCGCCCCGGCAAACGCAAGGCAGGTCTTCTCCCCGTAGTTAGACTTCTCCAGCAGCTTGAAGATTTCAAAGGCGTTCTTAGGCTCTATCATGTTCGACATCCGCATGATGCCGGGTCAGTAAACATTTACATTGACTCATATTGTGGCGTGATGCTAACAAAATCAGAAAGCGGCGCATTGGTTTGCCAAGATGAAGCCGTGGCCTTCGACCTCACTCATGATCGACAGATGGCACCGAGAGCCGGTCTTTCACCGATTTTCTAAAAATGAAAGGGACTCTATATCTGGCATGATGGGAACGACTGAAGGAAGAAGCGCCTCCTCGGATAGGATCGCAGCTTGGGTGCGCGCTGGGGCAGGCGCACTCCTCCTGGCGGCATGGGTGTCGTCGGCCGCGGCGGCGGTGCCGGGTCCCGGAAACACGGACCATCACCCGCTGAAACCGCCGGACATTTCCTCCCCGCGTGCAACCCTGCACACGTTTCTCGCTGAAGTGAGGGCGGCAGTGGACGCCTACTACACCGCCGACCTGGAGCTGATGCGTTCCCACTCCGATCGTGCGTTCCAGGCGCTGTCAGTGGAGTTTCCCGCCACGGAAGCCGGTTTCCTGCAGGCGATGGAAACCTCCCTGTACCTTCTCGAGGTCATGATCCGCGTCGAACTGCCGCCGGCAGACAAAATACCGGCAGCCGGCCCAGAGGAGTTGCCCCCCTACTGGCGTATCCCGCACACCGAGATGCGCCTGGTGCGGCTCGACGCTGATGGCGGTGAACTCATCGGCTACCGCTTTTCGGCGGACACCGTCGAGCGCCTGCCGGAGTTCTACCAACGGGTGCGCGACCTGCCGGTGAGAGAGGGCATGGAGCGCTACCAGGGAGCGGTCGATCGTTTTCGACTGCGCCCGGGCTTCGCCGCCCCGGCCATCATAGTGAAAACGGTGCAGGGCTTGCCGCCGGTGTGGTTCATGACCCTCGCCGGGGAGCCGGTGTGGAAATGGAGCGCGCTGGGCCTATTACTGCTGGGGGCTGCCCTGGTGTTTGCGCTAGCTTACCGCGCCGCCGCTGCGCTGGACGACGGCACCCGGCCGAAGGCAGGTTGGGCGGCGCTGGTGCGGCCG
>JBGSTS010000163.1:0-13513 GCA_041736435.1 Desulfobacterales bacterium
GCGGTTGGCGGCGGCGTAGCCGTCGTTGAAGACCGGCGCCGCCGGTCCCGCGCGGCCGACCACGGCCGCAATCGAGGAGAGATTGATCACGGCCCCATCGCCGGACGCTTTGAGGTGGGGCAGGGCGGCGGCGAACACCCAACGCTTGGCACGCAGGGTGGTCTCGATTTCAAGGTCCCACTGCTCGCGGAGGTAGGCGCCGTGAACCGCCGGCCAGCCGCCGCGCTCGATATTATTGACAAGGATGTCCAACCGGCCGAAGCGTTTGATGACAGCCTCCAGCATCGGATCGACAGCGTTCACCTGCCGCAGGTCCGTTTTAAGGATGATGTGATCCCCGCCGGCAGCAGCCATATCGCTTCGCAGGCTCTCCAGTTCCTCCTCCCAGTCGAAGTAATTCAGAGCGAGCCGGGCGCCGGCGTTGCAGAGCGCCAGGGCGATGCCCTTGCCGATGCCCTTGATGGAACCAAGTACCAGGGCCGTTTTGCCTGCAATGTCCATGGTTCAGAACTCCATGATAGGATGGGTGAGAGGGCGGCCGCGGGAGGCTCCTCCCTGCCCGCCGTGCGGCCCAGCGGGTGCCGGCCGGTGGTCATTGCTCTAAAATACGTTTTGCCCAGGCGAGCCCCGCATGCAGCAACTGGAGGTCGTCGCCCTCGACGGCGTTGGGAAACGCGTCACGCAGCGCCCGGGCTTCCGGGAGCCTCCCGTCCGCGAGCCGGACGCGAAACGCATCTAAATCGTAGAGCGCCAACGCCAGCGCAGCAATCGTCTCGGCCGGCAGCGATCCGGGATGTAGCCGGTTTTTGGCGCTGATGAGCTCTATCATCCGGTCGTTCTCCGCGTTGTAGTCGCAAAGCGCCTGGTCGTTGATCCATTCCCGCACCGTCCGCTCCTGCACCCCGGCAAACCCACGGCAGTGCGACTCGCGGAGAATATAAAAGGACTCGACGGCAGCGCCGGTCTCGCGCGAGCGGCCGAGCGTGCGCACCAGCGGGTAGGTGCGGCAGGAGGCCGGCCGGTGGGGGTAGACCCGGCAGCCGGCCGGGGTGACGAACGGGCACACCCGCGTATGCTCATCGGCCGGTTTCAGCGTGACCACCGGGAGTCCCGATCCCGGTCCGGTGTGCCTGTGGGTGAATTGCTCGAGGAAACGGCGTGAGGAGAGCCCCAGCTCCTGCCGGATGCGCAGCACGTCGTAGGGCGTCAGTGCCTGCAGGAGATCGCGACAGCACTGGTTGAAACAGGAGACCTTCGGCGAACATTCGAACCGAAAGACGGTGTCCTGTGTGATGGGAATCAATATGTCGTCCATAGTCCCCTGACCGGGTAATCACCGCTTCCGGATCTTGATGTGGTCGATTTTCGGGCCGGTGTCAATCGGATTGTGATCTCCGCCGATCCGCCTCACCCGCATTTTGTGCCATTTCTGCAACACGGCGCTACATATTGTGATTCGCACTATCCGGAAATTGTAGGGGATTCAAGCGCTCAAAAATTCTTGACAAGCCATAGTTCGTGATGGTAATGCTACTCTTCCGCCGAAATTTATCTTCCTGATATGACGGGATATTTCTTATCAACAGCAGAAAAAAACGCCGACGTGTCAATGCCGGCGCGGCGAATCTGAAAACGGATTTTGGCCTGAGACGGCTGAGAATAAGTTCAACCAACGAAGGGAGGTGCAAAACCGGACAGGTGAACCTGATCGTGGAAACAGTTAAAAACTCCAAGTTGAATCATCATAACCACTCCTGAGGAGGTACTTAGATGCCAAGCTATGTCATTCAAGAAAAGTGCGATGGTTGCAAGGGTGGCGAGAAGACTGCCTGCATGTACATCTGCCCCAACGACCTGATGGTGCTGGACCCGACGGTCATGAAAGCCTACAACCAGGAACCGGATCAGTGCTGGGAGTGCTTCTCCTGCGTGAAGATCTGTCCCACCCAGGCGATTGAGGTGCGCGGCTATGCGGACTTCGTCCCGTTGGGAAGCAGCATCATGCCCATGCTGGGCACCGAGGACGTCATGTGGACCTGTAAGTTCCGCAACGGGCTCATCAAACGCTTTAAGTTCCCCATCCGGACCACTCCCGAAGGGGCGGCCAATGCCTACGAGAGCCTGCAGGGCAAGGACCTGGAAAGCCAACTTCTGAGCACGGAAGAGGCCGAAGGCCGGCAAATGCCGAAGCCCAAGGAGCTCGTGAAGTAATTCACCCTATGCCTTGGACTTAGACCCGACCAGGATTGGACCTGGTCCCAACGCTTCAGATAAATTCCACAAGGAGGAAGACATATGGCATTGCCGAATAAACCCAAGGGTGAACTCAAGGCCGTCAAGGATCCGGAAGTCGTCGAGAAAGAGGTGGACATCCTCATCGTCGGCGGCGGCATGGCCGCTTGCGGCACGGCGTTTGAAGTCAAGAAATGGCTCCAACCGAACCAGACCGTCATGCTGGTGGACAAAGCGGCATTGGAGCGCTCCGGCGCGGTGGCCCAGGGCCTGTCGGCCATCAACACCTACATCGGTGAAAACGCCCCGGACGACTATGTCCGCATGGTCCGAAACGACCTGATGGGCATCGTCCGCGAGGACCTGATCTTCGACCTCGGCTGCCACGTCGACGACTCGGTGTGGCTCTTCGAGGAATGGGGGCTGCCGATCTGGAAGAAGGACGAGGCCGGCAAGACCCTGGACGGCATTAAAGGCAAGAAGATGGGGACCCTGAAGTCCGGGGCGAAGCCGGTCCGCACCGGCAAGTGGCAGATCATGATCAACGGCGAGTCCTACAAGCGGATCGTCGCCGAGGCCGCCAAGAAAGCCATCGGGGACACCAACATCCTCGAGCGCGTCTTCATCGTCGAGCTGTTGCTGGACAAGAACAAGCCCAACCAGATCGCTGGCGCGGTCGGCTTCTCCGTCCGCGAAAACAAGGTCTTCATCTTCAAATGCAAGACCTGCATGATCGCCTGCGGCGGCGCAGTCAACATTTATCAGCCGCGGTCGGTCGGCGAAGGCAAGGGCCGCGCCTGGTACCCGGTGTGGAACTCCGGCTCCACGTACTATCTGGGAGCCAAGGTCGGCGCCGAGCTTTCCATGATGGAAAACCGTTTCACCCCGGCCCGGTTCAAGGACGGATACGGCCCGGTCGGCGCCTGGTTTCTGCTGTTCAAGGCCAAGACCCTGAACGGCCTGGGCGAGAACTTCGCCGCTTCCGACGCGGCCAAGGCCGAGCTGCAGAAGTACGCCCCGTACGGGACGGCCGCCATCACCCCGACCTGCCTGCGCAATCACCTGATGCTCTTCGAGATGAAGTCGGGTCGCGGGCCGATCATGATGGACACCGTGACGGCGCTGGCCGAACTCGGCAAGACCATGGACAAGAAGGAGTTGAAGCACCTCGAGTCCGAGGCCTGGGAAGACTTCCTCGACATGACCTGCGGCCAGGCCAACCTGTGGTGCGCCACCAACACCGAGCCCGAGAAGAAGAACTCCGAAGTCATGCCGACCGAGCCTTACCTGCTCGGCTCGCACTCCGGCTGCTGCGGGTTCTGGGTCTCCGGCCCGGATTTCGACTGGGTGCCGGATGCTTACAAGATCAAGGCCACCAACGGCAAGGTGTACAACCGCATGACCACGGTCTACGGCCTGTTCACCTCCGGCGACGGTGTGGGCTGCTCCGGCCACAAGTTCTCCTCCGGCTCCCATGCCGAGGGGCGCATGGCGGCCAAGCAAATGGTGCGCTATGCCAAGGACCATGCCGACTTCAAACCCGAACTGCCCATGACCAAGGAGCAGATCGTCGACCTGGTCTACAAGCCGGTCAGGACCTACCTGGCCAACTGCAACTACTCTACGCACGATGACTTCAATCCGAACTACATTAAACCCAACGGGATGATGTACCGGATGATGAAGGCCACCCACGAGTACGGGGCCGGTACAGCCACTTTTTATATGACCACCAACAAAAACCTCGAGATCGTCATGGAAATGCTGCAGATGATGCGCGAGGACTGCGAGAAGCTCGCAGCCGGCGACCTGCACGAACTGATGCGCTGCTGGGAAATCATCCACCGCATCTGGACCGTGGAATCGCACCTGCGCCACATCCAGTTCCGCAAAGAGACCCGCTACCCGGGCTTCTACTACCAGGCCGATCACCCCGGCCAGGACGACAAGAACTGGTTCTGCTTCGTCAATTCCAAGTATGATCCCAAGGCCGCCAAATGGGATGTGTTCAAGAAAGACTACATCAAGCTCATCCCGTAAGGCATGGATCGGACTGTGAGTAGACGGATTCGGATTTGAACCTTAACACCTCCAGGTGCCTATCGGCACCTGGAGGTTTTTTTGTTGTGAAGATATCTGCGGGAGTCTGAATACGAAGCGGCTTTGTCGGCGGAGAAAGCCCTTTCGCCTTCAGATTACAATCGGGATCGAGAATATCGCCTGCCGCGGGCAGGCCTTCAGTTCAACCGCTGTTTAGGACCAGCACAAGCAAGCACGGAGGGAAGGCATGACGGACGAAAAGGCAGCCCCTGTGAGCGGAAGCATCATGGTTGTCGGCGGAGGCATCAGCGGCCTGACGACGGCCCTGGAAGCGGCCGAAGTCGGCTACGAGGTGTTTCTGGTCGAGAAAAACCCCTACCTGGGCGGACGGGTCGCCCAGCTGAACCAGTATTTCCCGAAGCTCTGCCCGCCGACCTGCGGGCTGGAGATCAACTTCAAGCGCATCAAGGACAACCCGCGCATCAAGGTGCTGACGATGGCGGAGGTGGAAAAGGTCGACGGCGGGCCGGGCAACTACACGGTCTCCGTCAAGGTGAGGCCGCGCTACGTCAACGAGAACTGCACCTGCTGCGGGGCCTGCACCGAGGCCTGCCAGACCGAGATTGCCAGCGACTACGACTTCGGCATGAAGAAGATCAAGGCCGCCTACCTGCCCTTTGCGATGGCGTTCCCGGCCCGGTTCGTGATCGACCCGCAGATCGTCAAGACCGAGGACGGCAAGCGGGTCAAGGAGGCCTGCCGCTACGATGCCGTGGAGCTCGAGATGCAGCCGAAAACGATCAAGCTCAACGCGGGCGCCATTGTCTGGGCCACCGGCTGGGTGCCCTATGATGCCAACAAAATGGACCGACTGGGCTTCGGCAAGCACCCGAACATCATCACCAACATGATGATGGAACGCCTCGCGGCGCCCAACGGCCCGACCCGGGGCCAGATCACGAGGCCCTCCGACGGCAAGGCACCGGCAAGCATCGCCTTCGTGCAGTGTGCCGGCTCTCGGGACGAAAACTACCTGCCCTATTGCTCCTACATCTGCTGCATGGCCTCCCTCAAGCAGACCACCTACATCCGGAAGCAGTACCCCGAGGCGAAGATCTACATCTTCTACATCGACCTGAGAGCCCCGGGCTACCGCTACGAGAAGTTCTACGACACCATCAAGCAGGACCCCAACGTCGTCTTCATCAAGGGCAAGGTCGCGGAGGTGAGCGAGGACTCGGCCACCGGTAACATCACCGTGGTCGCCGAGAATGCCGTCACCGGCGAGAAGATCCAGCAGTCGGTCGAGATGGTGGTTCTGGCCACGGGCATGCAGCCGACCGCCGCCGTCCAAAAGCTGCCGGCGGCCGTCAAGACCACCGCAGACGGGTTCATCCTGAACGACTATGCCGCCGGTGGCATGTTCGGGGCCGGTTGCGCCCACAAGCCTGCGGACGTCGTTTCTTCCAACCAGAATGCGACCGGCATGGCCCTCAAGGCGATTCAAACCCTGGTGAGACGGTAGGAGGCCGACCATGAGCAAGAAATACGGAGTGTATATTTGTCACGGTTGCGGGATCGGCGAATCCCTAAATATCGATAAGCTGAGCGAGACGGCCTCCGACGAAGGATTTGCGGTCAAGACCTGTCCGGCCTTTTGCGGCAAGCAGGGCCTGGAGATCCTCAAGCAGGAGGTCGCCGGTGGGGTCAATGCGCTGGTCATCGCGGCCTGCTCCCCGCGCGTGCTCTACGACACCTTCCGTTTCGACGGCTGCATCGTGGAGCGGGTCAACCTGCGCGAGCAGGTGGTCTGGTCCCACCCGCGCGCCACATGGCCCGCGCCGACCGAGGAGCAGAAGGACGACGAGACCTTCATCGACCACGTGCAGATGATGGCCTCCGACTACCTCAAGATGGGGCTCGCCAAGGTCAAGAAGATCGACCTGCCGACCGCCTTCAAGCTGGACGCCCTCTCGCGGCGGATCCTGGTCATCGGAGGGGGCATCACCGGCATCTCGGCCGCCATCGACGCCGCCAAGACCGGCTACGAGGTCACCATCGTCGAAAAGGAGGCCGCACTGGGCGGCAATGCGGCCAAGTGGCGCAAGCAGCTGCCCACGGAGTACCCCTTCGAAAAGTCCACGGCCCCGGTGATCCAGGCTAAAATCAAGGAACTCGACAACTTCCCCAACATCCAGGTCAAGACCTCGACCGTTGTCGCTCGCATCGCCGGCCAGCCGGGCGACTTCACGGTGACCTTCAAGAAGCCGGGCGAGAAGATCGAGTTTGACGTCCCCTTCCCCCTGCCGCCCGAGATGAAGGTGGATGAAAGCGGCAAGGAACTCGAGGCCGAGCAGCTCCACGCGCGCTACCTGGAATACAACCAGGGTCGGCAGGACATCCTGACGTTTGATCCGAACGGCGAGAAGTTCGGCGCAGTCGTGCTCGCGGCCGGCTGGCGTCCCTATCAGCCCCAGGAGGGCGAGTATGCCCACCTCGGCTTCGGAGCCAGCCCGGATGTGGTCACCAACGCCCAGTTCGAGGCCATTGCCGCTGCGGGCAAGATCAAACGGCCCTCCGACGGCAGGGAGGCCAAGTCGGTGGTCTTCATCCAGAGCCCGGGCCAAGGCAACGACCAGGATTTCCCTTACGCCAGTTCCGTCACCAGCCTGGTAGCTCTGAAACAGGCCGGCTACGTGCGCGAAGACTATGCCGACGGCAAGGCCTTCGTCATCTACCAACACATGCGCACCCCCGGGCTGACCGAGAACTACTACAAGACCGTTCAGCAGGACCCGGGCATCTTCCTGACCAAAGGGCAGGTGGTCCAGGTGTCCCAAAACGGAGCCGGCTTGATCGTAAATGCCGACGACACCCTGCTGGGCCAGCCGATCCAGATCAAGGCCGACATGGTCGTGCTCGCCACCGGCATGGTGCCGGCGACCAAGGACGACCCGGTGATCAACCTGGCCTACCGCCAGGGCCCGGGCTTCCGCGACAACGCCATTTTCAACGACTATGCCGATTCCAACTACATCTGCTTCCCCTACGAAACGCAGCGCACCGGCATCTATGCGGCCGGCGGCATCCGCCGCAGCATGACCACCGAGGAGTCCATGGAGGACGCCGCCGGTGCCGCTCTCAAGGCCATCCAGTGTCTCGAATCGGTCAACCGCGGCGTCTCCGTGCACCCGCGCTCCGGCGACCTGACCTATCCGGATTTCTTCTTCCAGCGCTGCACCCAGTGCAAACGCTGCACCCAGGAGTGCCCCTTCGGCGCGTTGGACGACGACGAGCGCGGCACCCCCAAGACCAACCCCACGCGCTGTCGCCGCTGCGGCACATGCATGGGGGCCTGCCCCGAGCGCATCATCAACTTCGCCACCTACAGCATCGACAGCGTCAGCTCGATGGTCAAGGCCATCAAGGTTCCATCGACCGACGATTTCGACGAGCCGCCCCTGCGGGTTCTGGGGCTCATCTGCGAGAACGACGCCTACCCGGCGCTGGACATCGCGGCGCTGAACCGGCTGCCCTGGAACGCGGACGTGCGTTTCATCCCGGTGCGCTGTCTGGGGTCGGTCAACGTGATCTGGATCAAGGACGCGCTCTCAAAGGGCATGGACGGCGTCTTCCTCATGGGCTGCAAGCACGGCGACGACTACCAGTGTCATTTCGTCAAGGGCAGCGAACTGGCCGAGATCCGCGTCAAGAAAATCGGCGAGGCGCTCTCCAGCCTGGCGCTCGAACCGGAGCGGGTGGCGCACTTCGAGGTCGCCATCGACGAGTACGACAAGATCCCGCAGATGCTTCAGGAGTTCATGGGGACCATCGAGGGGCTGGGGCCGAACCCGTTTAAGGGATTCTAATCCAAGCACGGTCAACCCCGGAGGGGCGGGAACGCCCGCCCTCGCCGGGTGGATCCAGGAGGGTGTTACATGGCTGAACGAATGCTGATCGAGCCGGATTTAAAGTTCATCAAAGATGTGGGTATCGTGGGCGGGGAGGATGTGAAGAAGTGCTACCAGTGTGCCACCTGCTCGGTGGTCTGCCCGATCTCGCCCGACAACAAACCGTTTCCGAGAAAGGAGATGATCGCCACCTCCTGGGGATTGAAGGATAAAGTGCTCAAGAGCGCCGACCCCTGGCTGTGCCACAACTGCGGGGACTGCTCGACCCGCTGCCCGCGGCAGGCCAAGCCGGGTGACGTGCTGGCCGCGATCCGGGCCCAGGCCATCATCGAGTACTCGCGGCCGCGCTGGCTGGCCGAGGCGGTCAACGACCCCAAGAAGCTGCCGATTCTGATCGCGATCCCGGTCTTCCTCTTCCTGGTGGTGGGGTCGATCACCGGACTGCTCAATTTCAGGCCGGATCTGAGCGGCGGCATCGCGCACTACAAGTTCTTCTCGACCTGGCTGGTGGACATGCACATGGTGCCGGCGGCGATTTTTGCTGTGGCCGTCTTCGCTATGGGCCTCAAGCGGTTCATCGCCGACATCCACCAGAACGCGCTGGACGAGGGCAAGACCGACAAGCAGACGGTCGAAGTCGGTGGTTTCATCCAGGCCCTGGTGCGGGTGATCCCGACCATTCTCAAACACAACAAGTTCTCGGAGTGCACCGAAAACAAAGAGCGCTACGTCGCCCACCTCTTGACCTTCTGGTCCTTTGTGGGCCTTTTCATCGTGACCAGCATCATCTTCCTGGTGCTCTACGGGTCCTATCTGCTGCCCACCGGGCCGCTGCACGGGCCGTGGTCGCAGCTGAACCCGGTCAAATGGCTGGCCAACCTGAGCGGCATCGCCCTGATCGTGGGCACCGCCATCATGATCAAGGCGCGCGTCAACAAACCTGATCAGAAGAGTGCCTACAAGGACTGGTTCCTGGTCTATCTTGCCTTTGCGTTGGGGGTCACCGGTATGGGTGCCCAGCTCACGCGCCTTGCCGGCTGGGCGGAGGTGAGCTTTGCCGTCTATTTCCTGCACCTGATCGCGATCTGGTTCCTGATCGCCTATCTGCCTTTCACCAAGCTTGCGCACCTGGTCTATCGCACGGTGGCCATGGCCTATGCGGAGTATGCGGGGCGCAAGTTCACCCCATAGATCGCTTTTTCCTCAAGACCATAAAAAAATGCCCGCCGGAAGGCGGGCATTTTTTTATGAACGGATAATGCGCGGGGTGGCTTACTTCTTGCCATCTCCGGTGGCGGCCCCGTGCAGCTTGATCTCGACTTTTTCGGTCAGCCCCTTGTAGTAATCGCCCAGAATGGCGAGGACTTCGTCGCGGCCGAAGTGATCGGGCACTTTGCTGTTTTCGGAGAGCATCTTGCGCAGGGCCGTGCCGGAAAGCAGCACGCGGTCTTCCTTGCCGTGCGGGCAGGTGCGCAGTGAGGCCATGCCGTCGCACTTGAAGCAATAGAAGGTCCAGTCGATCAGGAGCGGCTTGCAGAGCAGGGCCTTGCCGGGCTCCTTCGGGGCCGGGATCTTCTTGAAGATGGTCTGGGCCTCGAACATGCCGTAGAAGTCGCCCACGCCGGCATGGTCGCGGCCGATAATCATGTGGGAGCAGCCGTAGTTCTGGCGGAAGGTGGAGTGCAGCAGCGCCTCGCGCGGGCCGGCATAGCGCATGTCAAGCGGGTAGCCGCCTTGCACCACGTTCTTTTCCACGAAATAATGCTTCACCAGGGAGTCGATGCATTTGACGCGCACCTCGGCGGGGATGTCGCCGGGCTTCAAGTTGCCCACCAGCGAGTGGATGTAAACGCCGTCCATGACCTCCACCGCGATCTTGCAAAGGTACTCGTGCGAGCGGTGCATGGGGTTGCGCAGCTGCAGGGCGGCGACCCGCTCCCACCCGCGCTCCTCGAAAATCTTGCGCGACTCGGCCGGGCGCATGTAGACCCCGGCGTACTTTTTGGGGTATTCGCCCTCGCTTAGCACTTTGACCGGGCCGGCGAGGTTGACGTCCTTCTGCTGCATGACCATCTGGACGCCCGGGTGGTCCTTTTCGGCGATCTTCCAGAACTCCTCGGCGGTCTTGGTGCCCTCGCCCATGAACACCTTTTCGCACTCGTATTTCTTTTCGGCGGCCCCCATGTCGAATTTTTCGGTGACCTTCATGGTGGCCATGATCTCTTTGCCCTCGGGGTCGTAAAGGGAGATCTCCTCGCCCACTTTGATCCCGGCCGCATCCTCCTTGGTGGCCGACAACGTGACGGGGATGGGCCAGAAGGTGCCGTCGGCCATCAGAAACTTGTCGCAGACGCCCTTCCAGTCGGCTTTGGTCATGAAGCCGGTCAGCGGGCTGAAGCCGCCGATGCCCATCATGATCAGGTCCCCCTTTTCACGCGGGGAAATCGAGATTTTCTTGAGTCCCTGCGCTTTTTTCTTTTCCGCTTCCAGCGCAGCGCCCTCCAGCAAGCAGCAGGTCAGTCCTTTTCCGCCATGGGGGGGTATCAAATTTGCCATGTTTTCCTCTCTCCTTTCCTCTGAGGGGTTATTGTTCTCTGCCCATTTTTGCAAAGGCGTAATTTCTGGGTATGAAGGGAAATAATTACTTGGAATCAATGCGATTGTCAAGCTGAATCGCAGAAAAACAGCCATGCCCGCATTGGGTTCCAGCACCGCGGTTAGCCAAAAACGCCTGCGAGCGCCACACCGGGCTGAAAGGGCCCCAAATTGACCCCCAGAAACACACAATGGCAAGAAACAGCGCTCCTTGCCCTTCAAGGCCGCGTGCCGTTCAGGCCCACGAAAGTTCCGTCGTTGCGGTAGCACACGGCACGCATCAGCGTCGCAAACCGTTGGCCGGTGTTGCCCGTCTGCTGGGTCCTTTCGATCACCGTGGGAAACCCCACCCCGTGGATTCGCACCTGGCGCTTGCCGTCGGCCGCCGTTAGGTTGATCCGGTCCACCTCATCCAGAACGGGCTGGATGGCCGTTCCGCTGAACTCGTCCCCAAACACATACAGGCTGATCTTCCGGCCCTCGCCGCGGAACGCGCGGATCGCCTCGACGATGCCTTCCACCGGGCTGCTGTTGCTGAACGGCTGCCAGGAGCCGAGCGTGGATAGAAGGATCCGCCGGCGGCCGGCGGTGTCCGGGATCCATTTGCCCTCGTACTGGGAGAACATGTAGACGCCGTCGTCGTTCATGATCTGCAGGCCCTTGACGTGAGGATACACCTCGAGAGTTTCCTGGAGCTTCTTCTGCACCAGCGGCCAGGCGCCGCGCTGCATGCTGTTGGAAGTGTCGATGACGAAGACGACGTACTCGCTGTCCACGGGGATGCCGCCGACCTGGCCGTCGGCCCTGCGGCGGGGCTGCACCTGCTGCAGCCGCTTCTGCTCCTCGGTCAGCTGCTGCAGGGCCCTGGCGAGTTGCCCATCGATGATGTTCTGGACCTCGGCATCCCCCTTGGAAGCGGCAAAACGACCTTCGATATCCGAAAGATCGCCCTGCAGCCGAGCCAATCGTTTCTGTTTCTGGGAGAGCTGCTCGCGGGTGGCCGTGAGGTCGCGGTTGAGGATAACCGTCTCGCCCCGGATCTCGTAAAGCGCCTGCTCTATCCTCTCGATGCGGGCCTTCAAATCGACCTGGGCGGCTTCGATCTGCTGGGGAGCCGAAAACTTGGACAGCACGAACAGCAGGATCATCGCCCCGAACCCGCAGCAGATGCAGTCCAGAAAGGAGAGGCTGAAGACCTCGATGTCGCGGTCCTTTTTTCTCACGGCCAATCTTTTGCCGGGCATATGAAGGAGCCCCGCGTGTCGACGGCCAGGCGCCAGAACTCGCCGGCGGCCATAGGGTCCCCCTCCATGGAGAAGAGAATCGTGTTGACCGGCAGCCCTGCCGGCAGCCGCTTCACGGCATCTCTGAAGAGGCTCAGGCGCTTGTCGGCCGACACACGGCTGCCCAGGGGCTTGTCCCTGCCCATGGTCGGAAGGCCGTCGGTCAGGAGGAAGAGATTGTCCGGGGCCGGGGACATTCGAGCCGCCGCCTCGAAGGCGTTGATGAGACTCGTTCCTTTTTCCGGCGGCAGGCGCCGCAGCTTCTCGACCGCCAGGTTCAGACGGTTGATATCCCCGGCTTCAAACCACGCCCCCCCCTCCAGCAGCGGCCCGGCGGACTCGTTGAACACGAGGATCTGCACCCGGCTATCTTTCGGAAGATTGGCAGTAAGCCAGTCGACGGTGGCCACCGCCTTGCGCCATTTGGGGGCGCGCAGCTTCTCTGCGCTTCCAGTGTTGCGGCGCCGGATGACCCCCACCACGGTTTCGTCCAGCATGCTGGCGGAGGCATCCACTAAAATCAGGATGCGCTGGCCGCCCATCTTCAAGCCGGTCAGGTACTGGCGGTCGCCCTGCCCGGGAAAGGGCCTCAGGTTCCGGCCCAGCTCCTCCTCACGCTTGGCCCCGGCCTGCAGCCTTTTAACCTCTTCCTCCAGGGACCTGATGTCCGCCTTGAGCTTGTCGACATGCTGTCGGTCGGCGAGGGTCTGCTTGTTCCGGTCGGCCAGCTGCAGGCGTTTTTCGGAAATCGTCTGCAGGATTTTCCGTGAAAGCCCTTCGGTTTTGGCGAGCTCCGCGGTGATCTCATCGAGGGTGTTGCGGGCCTTAACGAGGTCGCGTTGGCCCTGCAGGAGCTCCTGCTCCCAGCGGTTGGTCTCGGAGGTCAGCTCCTCGGTGATGCGCTGACGCTGGGCGGTGTTCTGGGCGTTGACCACCACGAACAGCAGGATGATGGCCCCCAGGCCGCAGCAGACGCAGTCGATGAAGGAAAGGCTGAAGACGTTGCGCTTCCTACGTTTCATTGCGGTCCAGACAAGCGATCACGATGATGGTCTCGGCGGTGGTTCCCAGGCGGATCGCATCGCCGACATTCAGCGCTACGGGGCCTTCCACCCGTCGGTCGTTTAAAAAGGTGCCGTTAGAGCTGAGATCGGTTAGCACGATCTTTTCACCTTGTAGCTGAACGGCGCAATGTGCCGGGTCCACGCCGCCGGCATCGCCTGCGACCCGGATGCCCTGGGCTGCGACCGAGGGGCTCATCCCGACCGTGAGCGGGGTTGCGCTCAGGGGGTAGGCCAGGTTCCGGTAGAGGAGATGGGATGGGCGATACACCGCCACAGCCTTTTTTGCAGCGGAGGCTCGCGCTGAGGCGACCCGGGGGCGGCTGCTGAAAAATGAGGCACCGGCCGCCGTCCGTCCGTCCGTCAGCTCGCGCCACAGGCCGGGCAGCGC
>JBGSTS010000164.1:0-14862 GCA_041736435.1 Desulfobacterales bacterium
GCCGCCGCAGGGGGCGCCCCCTCCCGCCGCGGCGACCCCGCTGCCCGCGGGCATCGACAAGGCGCTTGAAAAAGCGCTGGACAAGAAGCTTGCGCCCATCCTGCGGACGCTGGCCGAGATGCAGGAGCAGAAAATCCGGCTGACCGATGTCCTCGGCGGCCTCGGGTATATATTCGGCCTGGTGGGGGTCGCCGCCTATTTCAACAGCCGCAGGAAGAAGGACACCGCTTGAAGCGCGTGGGGGTCATCGACGGTCAGGGCGGGGGCATCGGCGCCACGGTCATCCGCTATCTGAAAGAAGCGTATGGGGAAGCGATCGAGTTCAAGGAGGTCATCGCCGATGTGTGAAGCCAATGCGTACATGGTTAGAGACGACCGCGAGGAGCTTATTCTAGAGTCGGTCGATGTGGTCGAACCCCAGGAGAACGGGGGGTTCCTGCTGGTCGACATCTTCGGCCACCAGAAAACCGTCCGGGGCCGGCTGAAGACGATGAACCTGGTCAACCACAAAATCTTCTTCGAATCCTGAATGCTGAGCGAACCCTTTGCCGTCGGCGACTCCGCGCTGCACCGCCTCGACCCCCGGTTACGGCTGGCGGCGGCGGCCCTCTTTTCGATCGCAACCGCCGTTTGCATGCAGTTTTCAGCGCTCTCCGCCGCCCTCGTCGCTGCCGTGGCCCTGACCGCGCTCGCTCGCCTGCGCGCAGCGGAGCTCCTGAAGCGCCTTCTGGTGGTGAACGGTTTTGTTATCTTCCTGTGGGTGGCGGTCCCGTTCACATTCCCCGGCGAGGCGCTTTTCCAACTGGGGCCGCTCACCGCCGCACGCGAGGGGGTCGAGCTGGCCGCGCGGATCACCCTCAAGTCGAACGCCATCGTGCTCGCCCTCATTGCGCTGGTGGCCACCATGCCCTTCGCGACCGTGGGCCACGCCCTGCACCGCCTGCGGGTGCCGGACAAGATCGTCCACCTGCTGCTGATGACCTACCGCTATATCTTCGTGCTCGAACAGGAATACCAGCGGCTCGTCCGGGCGGCCGCCATCCGGGGGTTTCGGCCCGGCACGAACCTGCACACCTACCGCACCTATGCGTACCTGATCGGCATGCTGTTCGTAAAGGCCGTCGACCGCGCGGAGCGGGTGCGCTGGGCCATGCTGTGCCGCGGCTTCCAGCGCAAGTTTTACAGCCTGCAGGAGTTCAAGGCCGGGACCGGCGGAGTAGTGTTCACAGCGCTGATGGCGGCCGCCGTGGCCGGAATCGCCGTGCTCGAGCTGGGGGCTGCGGCCTGGTGATGGCCTCACAAAAAGTCGGCCTTTTTCCTGTAGAAGCGGCTTCCAACCGCGATTCTTTTCCACGGAAAATTTCGCAACGCGGGCGTTTATCATCACGGCTGGAAGCCGCTCCCACACCCTACAAAAACCCGCAATGCCGAAGGATCTCCCGTTGAGGGCGGATTGCACCCACGAACGTTATTGCAAAATTCCTGCTTGCAAACCAGTAGCAGGGTCAGCATAATCCAACCATGAGCACTGCACCGATCATCGACCTAAAAAATGTCTCCTTCGGCTACCCCGGGGGCCCGCTGGTGCTGCGTGAGCTTGATTTCAGGCTGAACGGCGGGGATCGCGTCGGTATCATGGCCCCCAACGGCAGCGGCAAGACCACGCTGTTCCACCTGATCATGGGGCTCGTCAAACCGCTTTCAGGAAAGATCGAGGTCTTCGGCCGGGAAGTCCGTGAAGAGAAGGATTTTGTGGAGGTACGCCGCCGGATCGGCCTGCTCTTTCAAGACCCGGACGACCAGTTGTTCAGCCCGACGGTGATCGAAGACGTGGCCTTCGGCCCGCTCAATTTGGGCAAACCACGGGACGAGGCCGTGGCCATCGCCCGGCGGACCCTGGCCTTCCTCGGCCTGGAGGGGTTCGAGGAGCGGGTCACCTTCAAGCTCTCCGGCGGGGAAAAGCGCATGGTGTCATTGGCAACGGTGCTCGCCATGGAACCCGAGGCGCTGCTTCTGGACGAGCCCGCCAACGGCCTGGACAGCCGCACCCGGGCCCGACTCCTGGAGGTCCTGCTCAGCCTCGACCTCTCGTACATTCTGATCTCCCATGAGATCGACTTCCTGGCCGCCACCACCCGCAGCGCCTACACCATGGAAAACGGCCGGATTCGCATCGACGAGGCGATCCATCCCCACGAGCATCTCCATGCCCATCCCCTGGGGGCCCGCCCGCACGAACACTATCCGCTGAAATGAAGATCCGGAACGGGAAGCGCTTTGCCGCCTCCCCTCCATGAGGGGCCCCGTTCACGAGTTTCTCTGGCCGAAATGCCAAACCCGTGTACGTGAACGGGTCTGAGCCCTTATCAATGGTCGCATAGATATCAAGGCGCCTCCCCAAAATCCCTCCTCACCTCCCTTTTCCAAAGGGAGGGATTCTCCCTCTTTGGCAAAGAGGGGCAGGGGAGATTTTACCAAACGGGTCAATTTAATTTCGAGACCGTTAGAAAGAGGTGTGTTTCTTGGGCTGCCGCCATTGCCTCTTGACGCCCATCCGCAAATGCAATAAAGTTGCACAATAGAAAACCGCGTCTACCATTGCTTCAGCATACTCTTTCTACATACTGTTTCATATTTTTAGGATTTTAATCGGATGGCTCCGGCAGAGGCTGCTGCAGCCAAGCAAGAATAGTTAATGCAACTTTATTGCACTATTCGGAATGGAGGAGATTATGAAGCCTATCGCCCGTCTCTTTGCCGCACTTGCCTTTCTGCTGACATCTGTTTGGCTTCCGCCCGCGGAAGCCAAACAGGTGAAGACCTTTGTCAGCATCACCCCCCAGCAATACTTCGTCCAGAAAATCGGCGGGGACCTGGTGGAGGTCTCGGTCCTGGTGCCGCCGGGGTCCGACCCCCACACCTATGAGCCCAAGCCCCGGCAGATGGCCGAACTGGCCAAGACCCCCGTCTACTTCGCGGTGGGAGTCGACTTCGAAAAGGCGTGGATAAAGAAGATCGCCGCAACCAACCCCAACATACGAATTGTCGACACCGACGCCGGTATCGAGAAGATGGCGCTTCCCGCACACCACCATGAGGAAAAAGGCCACAACCATTCCTCAGGCAAGAAAAAACCGGGCCACGCTCATGACCACTTCGGTGCACCGGACCCCCACGTGTGGCTGTCGCCGCCCTTGGTGAAAATTCAAGCGCGCCACATCGCCGATGGTTTGATCGCGGTTGATTCCGCCAACCGGACACGCTATGAAAACAACTTGGTTGCTTTCCTGCAAGAGATCGAAGCCCTCGATGCTGAGTTGCAGATGTTTTTCGCCGGCAGCCCGGGCGCTCGGTTCATGGTCTTTCACCCCTCTTGGGGCTATTTCGCAAAGACCTATGGCCTGGAGCAGGTGCCGATCGAAATCGAGGGCAAGGAGCCCAAGCCGGCCCAGCTGAAGGAGCTGATCCACCACGCCCGGGAGCACGGGATCAAGGTGGTCTTCGTTCAGCCGCAGTTCTCGGCCAAAAGTGCGGAGATGGTGGCCCGCGAAATCGGGGGCCAAGTGGTGGCCGCCGACCCGCTGGCCGCCGACTGGGCGGAGAACCTGCGCGAGGTCGGCCGCAAGTTCAAGGCGGCTTTTCCGCAATAGCGTCTCATGGCGCGGGGTGCGCCGCTTCATCCGTAAGCAATTTCTGTTCTTGTGGGAGCGGCATCTTGCTGCGGTGTCATCGTGGCTGGAAGCCACTCCCACAAGCAGAAGATCCAACTCACTCTAAAGGTGACCTGGTTGCCCGAGATCATCATTGACGTCAGCGACGTCTGGTTCGGCTTCAACGGCCAGCCCGTGCTCGAGGGGGTAAACCTGAGGGTCGAGCGGGGGGATTTCCTGGTCGTCATCGGGCCCAACGCCGGGGGCAAAACAACCCTGCTCAAGCTGATGCTGGGCCTGCTCAAGCCGACCCGGGGCACGGTGCGTGTCTTCGGCCTTCCGCCGGCCAGGGCCTCCCACCGGATCGGCTACGTCCCGCAGAACGTCCACGTCAATAAGAGCTTCCCGGTTTCGGTGCTCGACGTCGTCCTGATGGGCCGGCTGCGAACGAGCGGGGGCTGGTCGCGGCACAGCCGGCAGGACCGCCTGGCCGCCCAGGCAGCGCTGGAAAAGCTCGGTGTCTGGGAGGTCCGGGACCGCAGAATCGGCGATCTCTCCGGCGGGCAGCTGCAGCGGGTGTTCATCGCCCGCGCGCTCGTCTCGGCGCCCGAAGTGCTTTTCCTGGACGAGGCCATGGCCAGCATCGACGCCCAGAGCCGCGGCGAGTTCTACGAAGCCTTGACCGAGCTGAACCGGACCGTGACCATCGTGGCTGTGAGCCACGACATGATGATTCTCTCCAGCCACGTCAAGTCCGTGGCCTGCGTCAACCGCGATCTGCACTACCACGGCTCGGGCGAAATCACCCAAGAGATGCTGGATGCGGCCTACCGTTGCCCGGTGGACCTGGTGGCCCACGGGGTGCCGCACCGGGTGCTCTGCCGGCACGAGGAGAAGCCCCATGATTGAAGCGCTGCAGCTGGAGTTCATGCGCAACGCCCTGGTAGCGGGGATCCTCGTCAGCGTCGTGTGCGGGGTGATCGGCACCCTGGTGGTCGTCAACCGGATCGTGTTCCTTGCCGGCGGCATCGCCCACGCCGCCTACGGCGGGATCGGCCTCGCCTTTTTCATGGGATGGCCCTACGCGGCCGGCACGACGGGCGTCTCGCTCCTGGCAGCAGGGGTCATGGCCGCCGTCACGCTCAAGGCCAAGCACCGGGCGGATGCCATGGTCGGGGTGATCTGGGCGGTGGGGATGGCGGTCGGGGTGATCCTGCTCGACCTGACGCCGGGCTACCATGTCGACCTGATGAGCTACCTCTTCGGGAGCATCCTGGCGGTGCCGGTCGAAGACCTCTGGCAGATGGGCGTTATCGGAATCGTCGTCATCCTGGTCGTCGCCTGGTACTACAACGACTTTCTGGCCATGTCCTATGACGACGAGTTCGCCCGCCTGCGGAACGTCCCGGTCACGTTCCTCTACTGCCTGCTGCTGGGCATGATCGCCCTCACGGTCGTGATGATCATCCGCGTGGTGGGGCTGATCCTGGTGATCGCGCTGCTGACGATCCCCCCGTTCATCGCGGAAAAATTAACCGCGTCCCTGCGCGCCATGATGGCGCTCTCGGCGGTGTTGAGCTGCCTCTTCACCGTCGCCGGGCTTTGGCTCTCCTATTGGTGGAACCTGACCTCCGGGGCGACGATCATCCTGGTGGCGGCCGCCGGGTTTTTCGCAGCCCTCCTCTGGGACCGGCTTCGGCCCAGGGCCGAGACCGTCGCCGCCCGCGCTCCGGGCAACACGCTATGATCGGAGCATGAACTTCAGAGCCATCCTGTCGGAGTATGGAGCCTCCTTTTTGTGGGAGCGGCTTCCAGCCGCGATTTCAAATCGCGCGGCCGCCGGGGTGGAGCTTCCACAGAAATAGTCGACACCCGTACCAAAGGAAGAGCTATCGTGTGCCAGCGCTGCAATTACGCCGAACTGCTCGAAGGCTGCGGCCTCGAGCCGATCGTAAACCGCATGAGGGTTTTGGAGGTGATCGGGGGCAACCCCTCCCCGCTGAGCGCCCAGGAAATCTTCACCACCCTCATCCGCACCGCCGACATCAACCGGGTCACCGTCTACCGCATTCTGGACCTGCTGGTGGAAAAGGGGCTGGTGGAGCGCCTGAGCAGCCGGGGCCGAAGTCAGGTTTACGGCATGGCGCCGAACCCCAACCACCCCGCCCACCCGCATTTCCACTGCCGCAGCTGCGGCACCCTGCAGTGCCTGCAGCCCGGCAGCCTGACGGTGGACCTGGCGGGGATCGAGCGCTCGTTTGCCGGCGAGGTTCAGGCCGTGGAGGTGCGGCTGGAGGGAATCTGCCGGAACTGCCTGAAATCCGCGCAGCGCTGAGATCGGGCTTCAAAAAAAACGGCATGTTTTGTGGAAAGCCGATTTATCGCAAGTGGTCTGGAGCCGAGATGATCGCGGTCCCGCCACGGCGGACTCCCACCCCAAAAACCAGCCTCGCGCGCAAAAGACGGCTTCGATCAAAGCCCGAGGGCAAGGCCAGCGACTGCCCGACAACCCAGACGGCTTCGATCAAAGCCCGAGGGCAAGGCGCAGGTCGGACCGAAAGCGCAGCATACGCGCACGGTATGTGAGCATTTCGGGCCGGCGTGCAACGCGGCCATCGGGTTTTCAGCGAAGCCGTCTCAGCCGCATTTATTGAAGCCACAGAAGTGGCACGTCATACACCCCTCCTCGAAGCTCACCACCTGCCCGCACTCCGGGCACTTTTCGCCCAGAAGACTGTATTCGGTTTTGCGGACTGAAGGGGCGTTCTCCCCGGTCAGGTAGCGTTTTTCGAGCACGCGGGCGATGGCGTCCGGAATCGACAGCACCAAGCCGCCGTCCTGGAAAATCGGGTGTTCCCCGCCGATGCCCTTGAGCTGATCGACGATCTTGTCCACCGTGACCCCGGCCCGCAGCGCCAGCGAGACGAGCCGGCCGATGGCCTCGGTCTTGGCGGTGGTGGAGCGGCCGGATTTGCCGATCGTGGCGAACACCTCGAAGGGCCGGCCCTCGAACTCGGTAACGGTGACATACAGCTGTCCGTAACCGGTCTTCATCTTGGTGGTGAACCCGAAGAGAGTCTCGGGGCGGTCTAGGACGGCCCCCTGAAGCCGCTCGGCCAACTCCTTGCCTTTTTGGCCAAAGGAGAGCACCTGGTTTTCCTTGCTGCCGTCGCGGTAGATCGTCACCCCCTTGCAACTCAACTCGTAGGCCAGATCGTAGACCTTGCGCACGTCTTCCACCGTGGCGTCCCGGGGCAGGTTCACGGTCTTGGACACGGCGTTGTCCGTGTGCTTCTGAAAAGCGGCCTGCATGCGGATATGCCACTCGGGAGAGACGTCGTGGGCGGTCACAAAGACCGCGCGCACCTCTTCGGGGATCTCCTCGATATCGTGGATGCTGCCCTTGCGCGCCACCTGGTCCATGAGCTCCGGTGTGAAGAAGCCGCGCGCGCACGCCACTTTTTCGAAGACCGGGTTGACCTCCATCAGCTTGTCGTTGTCCATGACCGTGCGCACGAAGCTCAGCGCGAACAGAGGCTCGATCCCGCTCGAGCACCCGGCGATGATGCTCAGGGTGCCGGTGGGGGCGATGGTGGTGGTCGTGGCGTTGCGGATGTTGCGGCCCAGATCTTTGAAAACGCTGCGCGCCCAGTTGGGAAAGGCGCCGCGCTCCGCCGCCAGCGCCGCGGAGGTCTCGTGGGACGCCTTCTGGATGAATTGCATGAGCTCCTCGGCCGCCCGCAGGGCCGCCTCGGAATTGTAGGGGATGCCCACCTGAAAGAGCAGGTCGGCGAAGCCCATGACCCCTAAACCGATCTTGCGGTTGCCGCGCACCATCTCGGTGATCTCCGGCAACGGGTAGCGGGACATGTCGATCGTGTTGTCCAGAAAGCGCACGGACCAGCCGATGGCCTCTTTGAGCTGGGCGTAGTCGATCACCGGCCCGGCCGCGGACGCGGCCACGAACTTGGCCAGGTTGATCGAACCCAGGTTGCAGGCTTCCAGTGGCAGCAACGGCTGCTCGCCGCAAGGGTTCGTGGACTCGATCTCCCCCAGGGCCGGGGTGGGGTTGTCGGCGTTCATGCGGTCGAGGAAGATGATACCGGGATCGCCGGTCTTCCAGGCCTGAGCGATCAGGGCCCCGTAAACCTGGGCGGCGTTCAGGCGGCCGGTGGGCTGCTGGTTGCGGGGGTCGAGCAGGTCGTACTCCTGCTGGGCCGCCACCGCCTCCATGAAGGCGTCGGTCACCCCGACCGAGATGTTGAAGTTGTTCAGCTCCCGGCCGCTGCTTTTGCAGTGAATGAACTCCATGATGTCCGGGTGGTCCACGCGCAGGATGGCCATGTTGGCCCCCCGGCGGGTGCCGCCCTGCTTGACCTGCTCGGTGGCGGTGTTGAAGATTTTCATGAAGGAGACCGGGCCCGATGCCACTCCGCCGGTGGTGCCGACGTTGCTGTTCTGGGGCCGCAGGCGGGAAAAGGAGAACCCGGTGCCGCCGCCGGACTTGTGGATCAGCGCGGCGTTGCGCAGGGCGCCGAAAATGCCCTCCATGCTGTCCTCCACCGGCAGCACGAAACAGGCGGCAAGCTGTCCCAGCCGGCGGCCGGCGTTCATAAGCGTGGGCGAGTTGGGCAGGAAAACGAACTGGGTCATCAGCTCGTAGAAGACCTCTTCGACCTCTTTGACGCGCTCATCGTCGGCTCCGTAGTTCTTTTCGGCCTTGGCGATGTGCTGGGCGACCCTTCGGAACATCTTCTCCGGGGTTTCGATGACCTTGCCCTGGCTGTCCTTTTTAAGATAGCGCCGCTTGAGAACCGTGAGGGCGTTCTCTGAAAGGGCGAGAGGGGTTTTCACGCTGGCCGGAGACTCCGGGGCAACTGGTTCCGGCTGGCTCGCGCCGAGTTCTACAGTCTTGTTTTTTGTCATGTCGAAGCGCCCCTCGTCTTTCACCAAGATTTTGCCCTGCTGTTCCACGGCAATGCTCCTTTGCGACCCGAGATTCCGGATCTGAAATTCAAACGAACACCATTTATCGAAGACGTGAAACCGGAAGTATCGGTGCTCACTGCGGCAGGATTAAATCATTGCATACTATATATTGTGTGTCAATGAAAATTTTACCCAATATATGCGAGCAGATGACCCCTACTGTGGGAGTCCAACCTTGGCTTGACCACAACGTTATCGTGGCTGGAAGCCACTCCCACAGGCTCTGAACTTATTTCGTGCCCATCCATAAAGGGCGTCTTGCGGCTCATGCCGGAGTAATGGCCTGAACTTTCAGCCCGTAGGGCTGTTGACAGGCCCAACCGGAGGGTATAAAAGCGCAGAACTGCCATAAAACCGGAGAAAATGCCGACCATGAGACAAAAATACCAGATCATCCGTGACGACGAGAACAAGAAGCTGATCATCCGTGAATTCGCCGAACTGGACAAGGATGTGATGTCCCTGCTGTGCGAGGAAGAGTACGACCGCAAGGCCGTCAAGTCCGCCATCGCATTGGGCCGGGAGGAGCTTTCGGCCGCGCTCAGAACCAAGAACCTCTACCCGCCGGGCATCTACATCGGCAAGATTGCCGACAAGGTGGCCGAGATCTACGGAAGCAAGGAAAAGACCTCGGACGAGCTGGTTTTCGACGACATCGAATTCCTGTCGCGCGAGATCGAAGCGGCCGAAGCCGCCGCCAAGTACGAGGCCGAGGCCGGCGATATCGACGAACTGCTGGACGTGGGACTCGAAGATGAGAAGTTCGAGGAAGGCGAAGAGATCAAAAAAATAGACAATACGCTGAAAATCGAAGACGACGAATTCGCCGACATCGACGACGAAACCTGACTCTCCGCCAGGATTTGGTGCGATACTTTTCATTTGACTTGCCGCAAAAACCGGCATATGGGTATAAACGGGCGGGATTAACTCAGACAGGCAGAATTCCCTTTTGGCACGTCATTTTTCCAGTCAACTCATTGTCTCCTTTTGCTCCAAGACCCCTTCGGTGCCCTTTCTGCGCCGCCGGAGGGTAAAGCACTTTCTTTTGTCTCTCCATTAACGGAAGCGGGTATCGGACCCATCAACAATCGCATCAAGGAGGTGCAAATGGAAAAACAAGAAAGAGCGTTTTACGAAAGGCTGGAGGCAAAGGGCGTCTCCCGGCGGGACTTCATGAAGTTCTGCACGTTCCTCACAGCGACCATGGGGCTCTCTTCGTCCTTCGTTCCGAAGGTGGCCGAGGTGTTCGCTGCGCCGGCCCAGAGACCTCCGGTGATCTGGCTGCATTTCGGGGAGTGCACGGGTTGTACCGAAGCTGTATTGAGGCACATGTACCCATGGATCGATGAGCTGGTGCTCGAGGTCCTCTCCATCGAGTACCACGAGACCATCATGGCGGCGGCCGGGCAGCAGGCCGAAGCGCAGCTCCGCGCCGCGGTGGAAAAATACAAGGGAAAATTTATCTGTGTGGTCGAGGGTGCGGTCGCCACCAAGTTCAACGGGAGCTACGGCAAGGTCGCCGGCCACACGTTCCTTCAGATCGCCAAGGAGGTCTGCACCCAGGCGGCGGGCGTCATCTGCATCGGCGGCTGCTCGGCGTTCGGGAACCTGCCGGCCGCCAAGCCCAACCCCGGCGGCTACAAGGGCGTGGGGGAAGCGCTCGGCATCAAGACCGTCAACATCGCCGGCTGCCCCCCTAACCCGATCAATTTCGTCGGCACGGTGGTCAACTATCTGCTGCTCGGCAAGCTGCCGGCCGTGGACAACCTGGGCCGCCCGCTCTTCGCCTACGGCCAGACCATCCACGACAATTGCCCCCGCCGAGGCCATTTCGAAAACGAGGAGTTCGTCACTGAGTTCGGCTCCGAGGAGGCGGCCCTGGGCTACTGCCTTTACAAGGTCGGCTGCCGCGGCCCCGAGACCTACAACAACTGCGGGATTGTAAAGTTCAATGCCGGCACGAGTTGGCCGGTGGAAGCCGGGCACCCCTGCATCGGCTGCAGCCAGCCGGATTTTTGGGACAAGTTCACCCCGTTCTACGAAGAACTCTAATCCCGGCAACATGATCTGAGACGAACATCCTTACCCGACATACGGAGGAGATAAAATGGCTGAGAGAATCATCGTTGACCCGATCACCAGAATCGAGGGCCACCTGCGCATCGAGGTCGAGGTGGCCGGAGGCAAAGTCGTCAACGCCTGGAGCTCCGGGCAGATGTTCCGCGGGATCGAAGTCATCCTGCAGGGACGCGACCCGCGCGACGCCCAGCACTTCGTGCAGCGCTCCTGCGGGGTCTGAACCTACATTCATGCTCTGTCCTCGGTGAGGGCAGTCGACAACGCCGTCGGCGTGAAGATCCCCAAGAACGCTCGGCTCGTGCGCAACCTGATGCACGGCGCCCAATACCAGCACGATCACATAGTCCACTTCTACCACCTGCACGCCCTGGACTGGGTCGATGTGGTCAGCGCCTTGAAGGCCGACCCGGCCAAGACCGCCGCTCTGCAGGACAGCGTCTCCAACGCTCCCTGGGGCGGCACCAACTACTTCAAAAACGTCCAACAGCGGCTGAAGACCTTCGTCGACAGCGGGCAGCTCGGCCCCTTTGCCAACGCCTATTGGGGCCACCCGGCCTACAAGCTGCCGCCGGAGGCCAACCTCATGGCCACCGCTCACTATATCGAAGCCCTGCGTTTGCAGGCCAAGGCCGCCCGCATGCACGCCATCTTCGGGGGCAAGAACCCCCATCCGCAGTCCCTCGTGGTGGGCGGCGTCACCTGCGTGGGCGATCTGACCGCCGGCCGCATCGCGGAGTTCCTCTACATCACCAAGGAGACCCAGGACTTCGTCAAGAACGTCTACATCCCCGACCTGCTGGCCGTGGCCTCTTTCTACAAGGACTGGGGCGCCATCGGCGGCACGAGCAACTTCCTGGCCTACGGGGATTTCCCCCAGAGCGAGAAGGAGCCCGAAAGCCTCTTCCTGCCCCGCGGCATCATCTCCAAGCGGGCCATGTCCGGAGTGAAACCGGTCGATCCGGGCAAAATCACCGAGCACGTGGCGCGTTCCTGGTACGAGGGCAGCACCGACAGGGCCCCCTACCAGGGCGAAACCAAGCCTTTCCAGGGAGACCCGCAATACGACACCAAGAGCGACAACGGGCGCTACACCTGGATGAAAGCCCCGCGCTATGACGGGGAGCCCTGCGAGGTCGGGCCGCTGGCACGTGTGCTCGTGGCCTATGGCTACAGCCACAAGCAGATCGCACCGGTGGTGGACATGGTGGTGAACAAGCTCGGCGTCAACGCCGATGCGCTCTTCTCCACCCTGGGCCGCACCGCCGCCCGCGGAATCGAAACCCTGGTGGTCGGCGAGGCGATGCAGGGCTGGGTCATGGAGCTCGTCGAGAACTTGAAGGGCGGCGACACCAAGACCTACCAGTCCTACGAGATGCCGGGCAAAGCCCAGGGCATGGGCCTTAACGACGTGCCGCGCGGCGCCCTCGGGCACTGGGTGGTGATCGAAGACAAGAAGATCAAGAACTACCAGTATGTGGTGCCCTCCACCTGGAATCTCGGGCCGCGCTGCTCCAAGGGCAAAATGGGACCGGTGGAAGAGGCTCTCATCGGCACCCCCATTGCCGATCCCAAAAGGCCGCTCGAGATCCTGCGGACGGTTCACTCCTTCGACCCCTGCATCGCCTGCGCGGTGCACGTGATCGACCCGGATTCGAACGAAGTCTACAAGATCAAGGCGCTGTAAACAGTTGTCCGTATCCCGCCGGCCTCCTCCCTTACGGGAGGCCGGCGGTTTTTTTGAAGGGAACAAGGAAGGAAACCTACTTTTGGCGAACACGGAGCAAAGCCCATTTGACGCAATCCACTCCCCGGAGATCATGATCCTCGGAATCGGCTCGATCCTCTTCTCGGACGACGGGTTCGGCATCCATGTGGCCCAGCGGCTCGAAAAGGAGTACGATTTCGCCGACAACGTGATGGTGGTGGACGGCGGGGTGCTGGGGATCAACCTGCTGGGGGTGATCTCAAAGCCCAAACAGCTCATCGTGGTGGACACCATGCGCAATCGCGGCAAGCCCGGCGACCTGTATCGGCTGGAAGGCGATGATATCCCCGAGCGGATCCGGGCCAAGAACTCGCTGCACCAGGTGGACTTCCTGGAGGCGCTGACCCTCTGCCAGGCCCTCGACAACGTTCCCAGGACCGTTATCATTGGAATTGAGCCCGAGGACATTCAAACTTTAAGCCTTACCATGACGCCGGTCGTCCAGTCCAAGGTGGACGAGGTCATCGACATGGTGCTCTCCGAACTGAATCGATTGGGAGTATCCTACAGAAAGGTGGATTCAAGCGATGTGCCTGGCGATTCCTTCCAAGATCACAAAGATCGATAATCAGATGGCCGTCATCGATGTGGACGGCGTGCAGCGCAAGGCCAGCCTGCTTTTGCTCGAAGACGCCCAGGTGGGAGACTTCGTCATCGTACACGCCGGTTTTGCGATATCCAAAATAGATGAAGCCTCGGCTTTGGAGACCCTGACCCTGCTCAAGGAGGCGGCCGCCCTCATGGATGCCCGAACCGACCGTGAGGAGGAGCCGGATGCCTGACCCATGGAGCACCGGCACGAGGCCAGACGACTTGAAGTCAACGGCATCGTCCAGGGCGTCGGGTTCCGCCCTTTCGTCTTTCAGCTGGCCGATAGATGCGGCCTGAAAGGCGAGGTGGCCAACACCTCGGCGGGGGTATCGATCCACATCGAGGGAACACGCGAGTCCATCCATCGGTTCGAGCAGGAACTCTCCCAATCCCCACCGCCCCTGGCCCACATCGTCGAGATTGCAAGCCGCCCAGCACCCTTAGGGAACTACCCGGACTTCCGCATCACCCACAGCCGCGGCGAGTCCGCCATGGCAACCCTGATCTCGCCGGACGTCGCGGTCTGCGGCGACTGCCTGGCCGAGATGTTCGACCCGGCCGACCGGCGCTTCCGCTATCCCTTCATCAACTGCACCAACTGCGGCCCGCGCTACACCATCATCGATGACATCCCCTACGACCGGCCCAAGACCTCCATGCGCCACTTTGCCATGTGCACCGCGTGCCGGGCCGAGTACGAAGACCCCAAGAACCGCCGCTTCCACGCCCAACCCAACGCCTGCCCGGTCTGCGGGCCGCAGGTGGCGCTGTGGGATAATCGCGGAACCGAGATCCGCGTCGAGGACCCGATCCGGCGGGCCACGGAACTCCTCCGGCAAGGGCAGATCCTGGCCGTCAAGGGCCTCGGCGGCTATCACCTGGCGGTGGATGCCCTCCAGCCCGCGGCCGTGGCCGAACTGCGCCGGCGAAAGCTGCGCGAGGAGAAGCCTTTCGCCGTCATGTCCCCCGACCTCGCCGCCATCCGGGCCTACGCCGTCGTCGGCCCGGAGGAGGAGACGCTGCTCGCCTCGATCCAGCGGCCGATCGTGCTCCTGCGCAAGGCGGCCTCCTTTGCGCTGGCCGCGGAAATAGCGCCGGGCAACCGCTTCGTCGGCGCCATGCTGCCCTACACCCCCCTGCACCATCTGCTGCTCGCGGAGGGCTTCACCGCGCTCGTCATGACCAGCGGGAACTTAAGCGAGGAGCCGATCGCCATCGACAACACGGAGGCCTTCACCCGCCTGGCCGGCATCACCGACTATTATCTGACCCACAACCGCGAGATCTATCTGCGAAGCGACGACTCGGTGGTCCGGCGCGCGGCCGGCGGGACGCGCTTCCTGCGCCGCTCCCGCGGCTATGTGCCCGTGCCGGTCTTCCTGAAGCACCCGCTGCCGCCGGTGCTTGCCTGCGGGGCCGAGCTCAAGAATACGGTCTGCCTCACCAGGGGGAATCAGGCCTTTCTCAGCCAGCACATCGGCGACCTGGAGAACCTTACCACCTATGAGTTCTTCCAGCAGACGATCGCCCATATGCGACGCATTCTGGCCGTGCGGCCCGAGCTGATCGCCTGTGACCTGCACCCGGACTATCTCAGCACCCGCTGGGCCCGGGAGCAGACCGGTGTGCCGGTTATTGCCGTCCAGCACCACCACGCCCACATCGTGAGCGCCGTGGCTGAACACAAACTCGAGGGCCGGGTGATCGGCATCTCCTGCGACGGCACCGGCTACGGACCCGACGGCACGGTGTGGGGCGGGGAGGTGCTGGCGGCGGACGCCGCCG
>JBGSTS010000176.1:0-30054 GCA_041736435.1 Desulfobacterales bacterium
CACACGGACGAGAGATATTTTGCCCGGGCGACCTGCCCGGACAAAAGCTCTGCGCGCTGCGCGCAGCTGGTTTTGTGGTGCGGCGGAATAATGGGCATGGGGGAGCGGTCAGGGTGGATCGGCTATCCGGGCTGGTGTAAAACACCGGCGCCGCAGGCTGACGGTTTTTCGCCGGTCAGGTCGACCGGCGAAAAGAACAGTCGTTTGTCTGTGTGTGTCTGTGTGCGTCTGTGGCCAAAAGGGTTTTTATTGTTGATCGATAAAGCAAAGATGAGATTTAGCCACAGACCCACACGGACGCACACGGACGAGAGATTTTTCCCTCCGGCGACGGTGCCGGCGGGAAAGCTCTGCGCGCTGCGCGCAGCTGGCTTTGTCGTGTGGCAAAATATTGGGCATGCGCGAGGGCTGCGGTGAATCGGCTATCCGGGTTGGTGTAAAACAACAGCGCCGCAGGCTGACGGTTTTTCGCCGGTCAGGTCGACCGGCGAAAAGAACAGTCGTTGTCCGTGTGTGTCTGTGGCCAAAAGGGTTTTCATTTTCGATCGATAAAGCAAAGATGGAATTAGCCACAGACCCACACGGACGCACACGGACGAGAGATATTTTGCCCGGGCGACCTGCCCGGACAAAAGCTCCTCGCGCTGCGCGCAGCTGGTTTTGTGGTGCGGCGGAATAATGGGCATGGGGGAGCGGTCAGGGTGGATCGGCTATCCGGGCTGGTGTAAAACAACAGCGCCGCAGGCTGACGGTATTTCGCCGGTCAGGTCGACCGGCGAAAAGAACAGTCGTTTGTCTGTGTGTGTCTGTGTGCGTCCGTGGCCAAAAGGGTTTTTATTGTTGATCGATAAAACAAAGATGAGATTTAGCCACAGACCCACACGGACGCACACGGACGAGAGATTTTTCCCTCCGGCGACGGTGCCGGCGGGAAAGCTCTGCGCGCTGCGCGCAGCCGGGTTTAGCGTGCATCATGATAGCGTTCCTGTGCGACAGGCTGCGGTGGATCGAATATCCGGGCTGGAGCGGAAAACACCAGCGCCGCAGGCGAGCTGTGCGACGTATCAGGCAAGCTGAAATTGAATTGAGCCGAGTTGTTCTTTGCTGGCCCGGTTTGAGATATTGAGAAACTCGACGCCGACCACCAGATCGTTTGCATCGTAATCAATGATGACGCCGGGCTTGATCTCCTCAGAATCGACAATTCGGCTTTCGTCCAGGCGAAAATAGAGCGCATCGCTGTCTTTATCGAGAACTATTCTCATGGGGTTCTCCTTAATCTCCTGTCAAAAAAAACAGTTACGGCCCGGGCTGCTTCGGACCCTGCGCTCACGATGACTCGTAGCCAACGGTTATCGCATTCTTGGATTTGTTTCAGGTAATGCCTGGTACCGTCTTCGTGATCTTCAATCCGATCGGGAGCCGATAACGTTCGGTCAACCCACTGGTCATGGATGTTTCTTTCAGAGAGCATTTTTTTGAAATGGGTTGTTTTGAGCATGCCAATCCACCAAGCTGACTTTGATGCAAATGGGTCTATGGGGTAGGGTACTACTGTTTGTTGCCGTTTTCAAGGTGTGTCATCCGGTGTGCTCTCTGTGCCTCTGTGGTGAATAATCTTTTCCGCTGTGCGCCTGACGGCCTTCACGCAGGCGATCGTGCCGGTGCTGAACGAGTATCTACCGAAGTGAGATAAAGTGTTAGGTTTTAGGTGTTAAGTTTTAGGTTTTAGGTCGGGAGAGAGGCTTGATTTTGCTTGCCTGTTCAGCGAGTTGATTAAACCATGAATCATGGCGGAAATTCTTTTTAGCTCAGGCGTCAATTCATCCTCAGCCTCTTGGGAAAGTATCCCAATCCGGGTCGCAATATAAACCTGAGTCCGCAGCTCCGCTGCCGATCCTTTGGCTATGTGCAGGAAACGCTTAAAGTCTGCCGGAGTATCCCTTTCGGCTCCTTCCGCAATGTTCGAGGCGACCGATACAGCTGCCCTGGTCATTTGGTCTTTTAGCCCGAAATCGCGAGATTCTTTCAGCAGGGCATAAATCCGGACAGACATCTTGCAAGCCCGCTTCCATACGTCAAGTTCCTCAAAGGAGCAGTAAGCCATTTCAACCTCCGCATACCAGGGCCAACAGGCCGCAGTTTCAAGGTTCAGCCCGAGAATCCGTAATTGCGCTCCCCCCCTTCTTCTACCACCCTTTCCTAAAACCTAACACATGAAACCTAAAACTTAATTTTTGCAATGCTTTTCCTTTCAACGCTTCTGATCTCCATGTTCATCACCATGGCGCTGGTGCCGATTCTGCGCCTGGTGGCGGTGCGGCTGCGCGCGGGGCTGGACGTGCCCGACTGCCGCAAGGTTCACTGCACCCCGATCCCCAAGGTGGGCGGCCTTGCCATGGCCATCGGCGCTCTGGTGCCGGTGGTCTTGGTGGCGGAAGGCGGGCGCTTCGTGAACGCGGTGCTGATCGGCTCTTTCGTGATCGTGCTCTTCGGGCTGGTGGACGATCTCAGGACCCTGGGCTGGAAGGCCAAGTTCGCCGGCCAGATTGCCGCCGCGCTGGTGGTGGTTTTCTACGGCGGGCTGAAGATCTGCTTTCTGGGGGCCTGCCTGCTCGAGGGGGCTGTCGTGCCCGACCTCCTCGCCCTGCCGCTGACGCTGCTGGTGATCGTGGGGGTGACCAACGCGATCAACCTCTCCGACGGGCTGGACGGGCTGGCCGGCGGCACCTCGCTGCTCACCTTTCTTTGCATCGGGCTGCTCTGCTACACGGGCGGGGATTTCCCGGAGAAGCTTTTCATCATGCTGCTCTGCACCGCGATTGTCGGTGCCATCTTCGGGTTTCTGCGCTTCAACACCTTTCCGGCCACGGTCTTCATGGGCGACACCGGCAGCCAGCTTTTGGGCTTTCTGGCGGTGAGCCTCGCGCTCGGCATCACCCAGCGCGAGACCCCCTTGAGCCCGCTGGTGCTGCTTTTGCTCCTGGGCTTTCCGGTGCTGGACACCCTGGTGGTGATGATCGAGCGCATCCGTTCGGGCCGCTCGCCCTTCGCCCCGGACAAGAACCACTTCCACCACAAGCTCATGCGGCTGGGGCTGTTTCACACCGAGGCGGTGACGCTGATCTACGCGATCACAGCCGGGCTGACCGGTGCGGCCTACCTGCTGCGCTTCCACTCGGACTGGCTGATCCTGCTGGTCTACGCGGCCTTCTCGGCGCTGGTGGTGGCGGCCTTCACCGCGGCCGAGCAGCGGGGGTTCGCTTTCCACCGGCAGGGGTTTTTCGACACCGGGATCAAGCGGCGGCTCAAACCCCTCAAGGAGATGAGCCTTTTGATCCGGGCCTGCTTTCTGCCGCTGCTCTACGGGGTGCCGCTGCTCTTTGCGGCGGCGGGGCTGGTGCGCGCCGAGCTGCCGGGCTACCTGGGGGCGGCCGCCGCGGTCTTTGCCGGAGCCATCCTCATCGCCCGGCTGCTGAACTGGCGCTGGGTGAACGCGGTCATGCGGGTGGCCTTCTACCTGATGGTGCCGATGGTGTTGAGCCTGGGGGAGACGCAGCCGGCGGGCTGGATGCGCCCGGAGCTGATGGTGCTCTACACCTACGCCTACGGGGCGCTGGCCTTCGCAACGGTGCTGACCCTTAAGTTCACCCGGCGGCAGAAGGGGTTCAAGGCCACGCCCATGGATTTTCTGATCCTTGTGATCGCCCTGGTGGTGCCCAACCTGCCGGGCGCCTTCGCCGGCGGCATGCGCATGGGCGAGATGGCCATCAAGCTGATCGTGATGTACTTCGGCTTCGAGGTCCTGATCGGCGAGCTGCGCGGCGAGCTGCGCAAGCTCAGCATCGGACTGCTCGCAGCCTTAGGGTTGATCGCGGTAAGGGCGGTTGTGGGGTAAAAGGAGGCCCCGCCAAGCGGTGTTTGTAAACCAATTAAGGGGACGGTCATGTTATTATAAGATTTTACCCCGGAATCGGCCCCCAGCCGGTCGGGCAACAACCCCTGAATCGTGTCTTGGGACAAGCGGCGCCCGCGAAGGCCGATTGACCGCCTTCATCCGGGCGAACGTGCCGGCGCTGAACGGGTTTCTACTGAAGAGACTTTTGGCCACAGACCCACACCGACCCACACGGACGATTAATTTTTCCCTCCGGCGACGGTGCCGGCGGGAAAGCTCTGCGCGCTGCGCGCAGCTGGTTTTGTGGTGCGGCGAAATATTGGGCATGGGCGAGAGGTGAGGGTGGATCGGCTATCCGGGTTGGAGGAAAATAGGGACGCCGCAGGCTTACGGTTTTATGCCGGTCAGGTCGCGCGGCGAAAAGAACAGCCGTTGTCTGTGTGAGTCTGTGTGGGTCCGTGGCGAAACAGGTTTTTTGGTTTTGACCTGGAACAGAGACTCCGCGTGCTGCGCGCAGCTCCTCCGATAGCGGTGGTAAAATGGCTGGAGCTTCTTAACGGCTAAAGACCTCTTCGCCCGATTGAGTAGAATTGCATACCGTTTGATAAATGTGTATTATCACAGATATCGCGTAAGTTTGCTCTAACTGAATCCTTGAATTGTGGTTAGCACCTGCTTTCGGAATAGGACCGAATGACAAAGATCATTTTTTCCGATCATGCGCTGTTTCAAATGCGTCGTCGTGGCATATCGGAAATGGATGTGAACAGGATAATTGAAAGTCCTGAACAGACTTCGGAGGTTCGGCCCGGGCGAGCAGTATTTCAGGCCCGGATTATGGTGGGAGAACCGGCCAGAGCATTCCTGGTGCGGGTTTTCGTCGATGTGGGGAGGGAGAATCTTGAGGCTGTGACTGTTTACCGCACCAGCAAAATCGATAAGTACTGGAGATGATCTATGAAAATAATATACGATCAGAAAACCGACACCATGACGGTCATTTTCAAAGAGGCTTCCGTGGAAGAAAGCGATGAGGCCAAAAGCGGCATCATCATCGACTACGATAGCCAAGGGGATATCGTCTCAATCGAGATACTGGATGCCAAAAAACGGATCACCCAACCGACTCAGGTTAGCTACGAGTTTGCCGAGCAGGGCGTGGTTTAGGGCGCTTGGCGTTCCTGCTGCTATGTGAAAGAGGGCCTTTCAGAGCATTTCCCGGGTCCAGTTCTCGATTTGGAGCCCCTTGATGCGCTTGAAGTGCTTCACGTTGTTTGTGACGAGAGTCAGGCCGTGCGCCAGGGCACAGGCCGCGAGGATCGTGTCGAAATCATCCAGCGGGGTGCCGGTCTTTTCGAGGTCGGCTTTGAGCATCGCAAAGACCTCGGCGGATTCAACGCCGAGGGGGATGACTTCCAGGGCGGCTTCGAGGTGCTTCACCTTTCCCAGATTGCTCGCCACCTTCTGCGACTTGTAGGCCCCGTAGTAGAGCTCCATCAGGGTCACGATGCAGATCTTCAGGGCGGCATCCAGATTGCGCTCCAGGTTCCTCTTGACTGTCGCGTGCCCCTTCAAGCTATAAATGACGGTATCCGTGTCAAGAAGAAACATGGGGCTTCTCCACAGGTCAAAAGTCGTCCGCATGGAGTCTTGAATTCCTGCGGGCCGCTTTGATCCGGCCGATGAGTTCATCCGCGCTGCGCTCGTCCTGACAGGAGCCGTGCAGGGCGAGAAGTACCTCCGAGGGGGATCTGGCCGCATCAAAGGCTGGCCTCTTTGCCAGATAATTTCTGACCAGGTAGAGGACCTGCTGGCTCACGGAGCGCTTTTCGGCAGCCGCCATCTTTTTGATCTCTCTATAAAGCGCCTCGTCTATACCCTTGATCTGCAAGTTCGCCACCGGGGGATCTCCTTGTTCCCGTTTTCATGAAAACGTACGCTTTTTTCATGAAAGGGTCAACGATTAAAAAAGGGGGCAGCTGTTTACCGAATTTTTTGGCCGTTTCGATCCAAGAGATGCCTTGGCCCGACCCCTGAACTCCTTCTGGCTTTGGCCTTCACTCCATCGAAGCGAGAAAGGTTTTTAGGTTCGTGTGGGTTTTGTCGAGCTGCAGCTTTTTTCGGATGTTGTAGCGGTGAACCTCGACGGTGCGGCGCGAGAGGTTGAGCACATCGGCGATCTGCTTGTTGCCGAAGCCCTGCTTGACGAGGTCGGCCACCTGGATTTCCATGGGGGTGAGGCATTGATAGACGAAGCTGCTCTTGGTCTTTAAAAGCGAGCTCAACTCCTCGTGCTGTTTGAGCGCTTGTATGCTCTCCTTGTGCGCGGCGATCTTCTCGGAGAGCCTCCGGTTGGCCGCCCGCAGGGCGAGGGTCTTCCGGGCGACCGCCTTCTCCAGGTTTTTGCGGTTTGCGACCAGCTCATGGGTCAGCTGCCTGTTCTCGATGCAGCGCATTATGATCTCAGCCGCCGTCTGCAGCACCAGGACGTCCTCGGAGGCCCAGGTTTTAGGGCCCCGGCAGCATTCCAGACCGATGCACCCATAGAAAACCTCCTGGCTGAAAAGGGGGATGATCAGGCAGGCGCGCGAACCGGCCTTTTCCAGCAGCTCCCACCCCTGTTTAATCGGCATCTGCCGGGTGTCTGTGACGCGAAGAATGTCGCCTTTCATGAGCCGGCCGAACTCCCGCGGAAGGGACTCGATGGGGATCTGCTCGCCGCCCGGTTTCATGGCAGCCCGACCTTCGGCCAGCCACGCGTGGGAGCGTGCGAGGCTCTTTTTCTCGGGGGTGAACTCCCAGAGAAAGGCTCCGCCGACCCCCATGCGGCTTCCTATAAGCCTCAGGCCGTGGTCTATGAAGGCGGCGCTGTCTTCTGTGTCGATCGCCTTGGTGGAGAGCTCCTTGAGCATCTTTTCCAGCGCCACCCGCCGGCTCAAGGCCTCCTCGCGCTGGTGGCAGCTCTCCTCGATGGCCACGATGCCGGCCAGAAAGCCGATCAGGAAGCGATCCTGCTCGCTGAAGGTGCGCCGGCGGGTGTGCAGGGCGATAAGCGCTCCGCTGATCTCACCGCTGACTGCGACCGGATAGCCCAGAAAGGATTTGAAGCCCCCGGTGGCGAGCTCATTCCGGGCAGGTTTGCCGACGGCGGCGGTTGAGCTCAATGCGCACACGGCGGCAGCTTTTCCCGAGGAGATGATCTCGGAGCATATGCGCCGAACCAGTTCGCGGATGGCAGAGGGGCGTGCCGGCAGCTTGTGGGCAACGCGAAAGCGCAGATCGCCGCTTGCGGTTTCAAGGCAGCCGTAGGCGGCACAGTCGCATTTAAGCAACTCGGAGGCTTTTGAGACGATGGTGTGGATGTTCTGGCGCGGATCGGGGCCAAGCTCGTTTAAGACCGAGTGGGTCAAAATGGCCATGGCGTCTTGCAACGGTCGGCCTCTTTGGTTAGTTCCGCCTGCGCCGCAGTAAAGGCAAAATCCCGCAACCGTAATCCGAGGTTTTGAACCAGTTCTAACGGAAAACCCGGCCCGCAGCAACAAGAAAAAATCAGCTGTTAATCGGGCAAGACCAACTCTTTCCGGTGCCCCAGGGAGATTTCAAAAAATGAGAAGGGGCGAGGCGATGCAAAGCCCCGCCCCTTTCCGGGCATATTCAGTCTGCAAATTACCGCTGGGATCTCCTTCGGATGGCCACCAGGCCGATGAGGCCGGCCCCCAGCATCCACACGGCCGCCGGGAGCGGGACGACATTGACGCTCGCCTGGATATTTTCGGTGTTGTCGGAGCTGTAGCTGTCCCAGTAGAATAGGTTCAGAACACCGGCCGACGGGGCTGTTCCCGAATAGCTTGTGCCAAGCAGGATATAAGCCGAACCGATCTGACCCACCAAAGCCCCGTAGGGTGCGGAAAATCCATTCTGAGTCCAGAGGCCCCAGTCTTTTCCAATCAAGGTGCCGGCGGCTTGACCCGATTCGTCCGACCCGGTAGCCAGCAGATCTTCAATCAACCCGTTTGCATCGGACCAACGGGGGAGGGCGCCGGCGTTCCACAGATCAAGGGGATCCACCGATACGGTGAAGGCCTGGCCATCAGAGAGGCTGATGGTGGGCGCCCCGCTGCCTCCGGTGGAGCTATTCTCCCTGGCATGGACGTCAAAAAGCGCCGCCCGGGATTCGACCGATAAAAAGATAAAAACGCATACTGCCGCCAGAACGATAAGGGTCCGTTTCTTCATTCGCAGCTCCTCTTTATTTGTTTGTGGATGATGCCTTGCGGCGGACTGAGCGTTCGCGGGTGGAAATTCGGATGATAGCGAAAAATCCTTTAGCACAGGATAAAAAGCAAATAGTGTGCCCAAGCCTGTAAAGGCTTGGGCAGGTTTTGAAGAATGAGAAAAATATCTGTAAACAGATTGAATTTGCTTGTGATTTAAATTTTGCAGGGGCGGCGGCGGGATTGAAAGCATGGTCCCGGGAGCTTGGCGTACGAGGAAAGATTGTCGGATAATTGACGGCGTGCATTTCGGCGAGGAGTACCCCAGCCCAGCCTGCCGCTCCCGCTGCAAGGCCGGATTGGTTTCAAGCGCCCCAACCGAATGGGCCCCCGTTTCCGGAGGCCCATTCGGTTGCAGCTTGCTGAGGGGGAAAAGATCAGCTCTTCATTCTTCTCCTCACACCGACCAGCCCGATCACGCCTGCGCCCAGCAGCCAGACCGCGGCGGGGATGGGGGTGTTGACAAGAAGGCTCTGTTTTAGAACATCACCTTGAGTGAGGTTCAGCACCCTCACGCCGGATTCCAATGGATCATAATCTGATTTTGGATCCGAGAATAAATTTTGCACCATTGTCAAATATTTATTGCTTGAACCGTCTAACCCGGACCTCTCATCCTCAAGATACCAAATGGTGCGTTGGAGTGCATCCGCATCAGTTATCCGATTAGAACCTGAATAATCATAATTATTTAATGTTTCCATAGCAAATTGCGAGTAGAGCCATGCGGTGCCTTGGGATAATGTGTCAGACCCTGAAGGTGATCCACCAAGAATTGCTTTGGTGTCAAATGTTACATCGTATGTTACCTCAGGTTTGATGTCTTCCAAGTACTCTAAACAAAAAGTTTGGAATGTGTTATTTGTACTATTCACATTTGACGTTTGAGCTGTGTAGTAGGGAAGTACGTTAAAACCAGACTGGTAGACTGTAAATTCTCCAGCTACTCCACTATAGATTCCACCCCCACTCGCTATCGTTACCTGGTAGGCGAATGCCATTGGGCCGGTTGCAGCCAGTAAGAGCGCTGCGGCAAGTAACACACCAAAACATTTTCCGGTTCTCATGCGATTTGTCCTCCTTAGTTTGTTGGTGGTTGATTAAGTCCTCGAAAAAATGAAGACTGCCTGCGAGACGTTCGATGGTTTCTAAGGTGCGCTCCTTTCCACACTCGTCACTCAAGGCGAATTAGCAAAAACCGTGCCTGTTATGCTGGGCTTCTCATCCCTAAAGAAAACATAACAATTTCAGACACAAAAATTGGTGAGAAGGCTTTCCTGCCGGCCGACCGGGAAAAATTGGTTCGCTTTAAACTCAATTGGCAGTAATTTATTGCAACTATTTGTTACTTTTTTTAAATAAGTAAAAACTACGTATATTGATCTCATACAGTGATCACGTGCTAAAAAATAAAGGCTGTTGTTGAAAACAACCATCTTCCCCCGAGCTGCGTTTTGAAGGGCCGGCCTAAAACTTCACAACTTGAAAAAAGCTCCGGCAGGCACAAAAAGCCTACGGCAAGCACCTTTGACTGCCGTCTGCGTCGGTTGCGTCCGCAACGCAACAGCCGCTTCCAGCGATGGGACGGACCAATTTTCATTGATCCGGTGGGGCAGGGCAAAACATCCTTAGAATGGATCGCACACTATCGTAGCCGAAAGCGACTGTCAAGCGGATTAAACACCTAAACATTACTTAGAAAAAGGCTTTACCTCATTCAGGTATTCTTCCTCCCAATTTCAAAGAACGCATGTATCAACCGCTCCTTTGGCCTTTTGCCGGAATGCCGCTCTCCGGGGGACGGCATTGACCTGAGGTCTCTGCCGGCAAACGATCGCGCCCGCATGATTTTTCGGCTTTCCAGGCGGCTGCCTTTCGGCGCTGCGCAGTATTTCGATATTCCTGCGGCGAATGGCCTGTCCTTCCATAACTTGCTAATAATAATTTTGAATTACGCGCATCTCATCCAGCCACACGCAAAGCCATCGATCCGGATGGCAAGTGGCAGGCCCACCAATTTGACCTGAGAAGAGCTGCTGAAGAGCGAATCCGGCACTGCGAAAAAAACCTCGCCGGGTTACTCGCACGAGCGCGATCCAAAATCTAAAATCATGCGTTGGGCACTTCTGGCACGAGATATGAATGAATCCAATCAGCGACTGCAGCGCAATGGCTTCGCCAACTGCGGCCGCACCCTCGATGCTGCCGGGGCAGGGCAACCTCGCAGCATCGGGGGACACTTCCGTCTACAAATATGAGGGACAACCTATATTCCCTCCGTCAAGCAATTTTTAATTCGATTTGATTTCGGTCGGTTGCAGATGCCCCGGTTTTCAGGCAACACTTCGCCTGTGGTTTTTCCGTTGCCTTCTTCGGCGGATTCTCTTGCCTGAAGATGAGCCATCGCCTGATCGTTACGATTATTCGGCATCTCCATGCGCTCAGCGCCAGCAACCGGGCGAAGGGCACTCCCAGTGTGCGCTGCGCCAGGCGCTCCCGCCACAGCGGGACTCCCACGCAAAGAGAGCCAAGTCCCGTGAGGGAAGCGGTGCATGCGATCGGAGGCAGGCGGCGGGGAAACAATGCGGTGTACTTTTTCCGGCCAACGTGATCTCTTCGCACCATGAGCCCACGATTTTCTGTCATCATCGGCGTGCTGATGTGCGCCGCACTCTTTTCCGCCTTGCCCGTGCAGGCGCTCGAGGCCGGCGAGGTGCTGGTGGTTGTCAATGCCACCGTTGGCTCCGGTGTTGAGCTTGCGGGCCATTACATGGCGCGGCGCGGGGTCCCGAAAGAGAACCTGGTGCGGGTCTCGGTGGCGGATGCCGAAACCATCAGCCGTCGAGACTACGAGGAGAAGATCCTCCGGCCGGTGCGCCGCGCACTCAAAGACAGCAGGCGGGGGCGCACGATCCGCTGCCTGCTGCTCATGCACGGAATGCCCCTGCGGGTGAAGGCGCCGGCGGTCGGCGCCGAGGAAAACAAACTGATCGCCGAACTTCAGCAGCTCCGCGACGACACCCGGCGGCGGGCGGACGCCCTGCCGGCGGCGGCCGGGGAGGAGAAGGATCGGCTGCAAAAGGCCGTGTCCGCCCTCGATGTGGATATCCGGCGCATCCGGAAGGACGATCATTCGGCGGCGGTCGACTCCGAACTGGCCCTGGCGGCCGCCGGCGACTACATGTTGGCCGGCTGGGTCTTGAACCCGCTTTTTATCGGCGGCGCTCAGGCGGCGCCGGCCGTCGATCCTGCGCGCGTGCTGTTGGTCAGCCGGCTGGACGCTCCGGATGCGTCGATCGTTCGCCGCGTCATCGACGAGTCGATCCAGGCCGAGCGGCACGGACTTTCGGGGAGGGCCTATTTCGACGCCCGCTGGCCGAAGCCCGCTGCAGAGCCCAAGGGCGGCTACGAATTCTACGACGCCGCCATCCACAACGCAGCCGCCATTGTCTCCGCAAGCGGGCGCATGCCGGTCACCCTCGAGTCCACCGGCCGGCTCTTTCAACCCGGGGAGTGCCCGGAGGCGGCGCTTTACTGCGGCTGGTACAGCCTGGGGCAGTATGTGGGCGCTTTCAGCTGGGTGCCGGGTGCGATCGGCTGCCACATCGCCAGCAGCGAATGTGCGACCTTAAGGCTTGCGGGCAGCCAGGTGTGGTGCAAACGCATGCTGGAGGAGGGGGCCGCAGCGGTCATCGGACCGGTGGACGAGCCCTACGCGCAGGCCTTTCCGCTTCCGGACCTATTTTTCGGGCTTCTGATCGCAGGCCGGCTCACCCTGGCGGAGTGCTACTTTGCCGCAACCCCCTGGCTCTCCTGGCGGATGGTGCTGGTCGGCGACCCGCTCTACCGGCCGTTTGCGGCACGCGAGCAGAAACCACCCGTCAATTAAATTGCTCTGGACCCGCTTTAATGATATAGTCAGGCGTTAGTGTTGCACGCCGCCTGCGGCAGCGCTTTGCCAGCGAGCAGGTTCAGGTTTTGTGGGAGTGGCTTCCAGCCACGATTGGATCGCGGTCCCGCCCCGGCGGGACTCCCACATTAAAAAAAGCCTGACTTGGTTGGTCTGACGGCTGGGGGCTGCGTTACGGTTGTGAAACCATTTCTATCCGAAGTTGAAATTTTGCAACATCCGAATTTCACCACTGCCCATTGCAAGAGGTGCAAATGAAACGCCGATCCGCCGCCCTGATTTTTTTGATCTCCCTGCTGCTTGTGCTGACGCTGGCGGCCTGCGGAGGGCCGGAAGAAAAACGGGCCAAGTTCTTCGACCGCGCCCAGGGGTTCTTCGAGAAAGGCGATTGGGTCAAAGCGCGCCTGGAGGTGAAAAACGCGCTGCAGATCGACCCCAAATTCGCCGAGGGCTACGAACTGCTGGGCCGCATCGAGCAGAAGGAGGGCAATCTGCGGGGCGCGTTTCAGGCCTTCGGCAAGGCGGCCGAACTCAACCCCGAGCTGCACTCCTCCCAGATCGAGACGGGGAAGCTCTTTTTGATGTCGGGAGCCGCCGACCGCGCCCGCGAGAAGGCCGAAGCCGTTTTAGGCCGCGATCCCCGCCACCCGGAGGCGCTGCTGCTCAAGTCGATGGTCCTGACGGTTCAAAAGGACATTCCCGCCGCAACCCGGATTGCAGAGGAGCTGCTCGCGCAAGGGATGAAAGCGCCCGATCTCTACCTGCTGCTGGCCGGGCTCTACCGCCAGGCGCTCGACACCGCCAAGGCCGAAAAAACGCTTAAAGCGGGAATCGAGGCCAATCCCACCACCGTGCAGCTTCACCTGACGCTGGCCAAGCTCTACGTGGGTGCGGCGCGGCCGGAGCAAGCCGAAGCGGTGCTGAAGCAGGTGGTCCAGGTGGAGCCGAATCAGCCGCTGCACAGGTTCAATCTGGCCAGTTTCTATTGGGAACAGGGGCGGCAGGCGGAGGCCATCGACCTGGTGGCCGGGGTGGTGGCGGCCGACCCTGCCAACGAAGGGCTGCGCGAGTCGGCCGCACGGTTCTACATCGTCAAGAAGCAGCCCTACGAAGCGGCGAAAATCCTGAAAGAGGGCGTGGCCCGGCTTCCCCAGAGCACTAAGCTGCGCATCCTGCTCTCCGAGGTCCAGCTCAACCAGAACCAGGCGCAGGAGGCCCTGAAGACCCTGGAGTCGGCGCTTGCGCTTTCCAACGATCCGGCCGACCCCGGCATCATCCAGACCAAAAACGCCCTGGCCAAGGTGCACCTGCTGCTGCGGCAGCCGGATGCGGCCGAGACTTATGTGGACGAGGTCCTGAAGGCAAGCCCCAAGAGCATCGAGGGCCACTACACCAAAGGGGAGATCCTGCTGGCGCGCGGCGAAGGGGCGGCCGCCGTGGCCGAATTCCGCACGGTCACCAGCGAGCGGCCGCAGTTCATCCCCGGCCAACTGCGCCTGGCGGCGGCGCACCTGATCAACAAAGAGGTGGATCTTGCCCTCAGCACCCTGCAAAACGCCCAGAAAATCGACCCCAGCTCCAAGGATCTGCTGCATGCGCTGGCGCGGGTGTATGTCCTGAAAAAAGACTACCCCCTGGCCGAAGAGCAGCTGCGCAAAATCAGCGACATCGATCCCACCGATGCGGCGGCCCAGAGCAATCTCGGCGATCTGCTGACCGCCCTCAAGCGCTACCCGGAGGCCGAGGAGGCTTTTCGCAACCTCACCCTGCGCTCGCAGCGCAACCCCGCGGGCTACATCAAGCTCAGCCGGCTGCACCGCAGCCTGGGCAAGGAGGCCGAGGCCCTCAAAGTGCTGGAGGAAGGCTACCGCCGAAACCAGACCTCCGCGGAGCTTTTGACCGAGCTGATCCAGGCCTACGTTCGCCAGAAGAAGCACTCGGCGGCCATTGCCGTCTGCAACAAGCGCATCGCCGACAATCCACAGGATGTGTTTGCCCACAATCTGCTCGGGCTGATTTACAGCGACCTGAAGAACTACGCCGAGGCAGAGGCTGCCCTCAAGAAGGCCGTGGAAATGCAGCCGCTCTGGCCCGCACCGCACACCAACCTGGCGAGGATCTACCTGGTGCAGGGCCGCAAGAAGGAGGCCGTCGCCAAGTTCGAGGGGGCCATCGCCGCCAACCCGCAGGACCCCTCCGCCTATCTCGCACTGGCGCTGCTGCATGAAAAAGACCGCGACGAGCGCGCTGCCATCCAGGTCTACGAACGCGCCCTCAAGGAGAACCCCGGCTTCTGGTTCGCCGAGAACAACCTGGCCTTCCTGCTCGGTGAAACCCCCGCAGGGCAGTCCGATCTCGCACGGGCCAAGAGCCTGGCCGAAAACGCGCTGCGGGCGCGACCCAACGAGCCCTCCGTGCAGGACACCCTGGGGTGGGTGCTCTACCGCATGGGCGATGCGCCTCAAGCCCGCGTTCTGATCGAGCAGGCGCTGGCCGCGGCCCCGGAGTCGGACGTTTTGAACTACCACATGGGCGCGGTGCTCCTGAAACTCGGGATGAAAGACCAGGCGCGGGAAAAACTCAAAAAAGCGCTGGAGGGAGACGGTGAGTTCCACGGCCGCAAGGAGGCCGAGAAGATGTTGAAGGATTTGGGGTAGCCACGACAATACTAGGCAGGAGGGCATAATGAAGCGATGCGCATGGAAGAAGATCTTGGCCGCGGCGGTCTGCCTGACGGCGGCCTTCGCCGTTGATCCGCTGTGCACCGCAGCGCAGACCCCTGCGCCCCTGGCGGACTATGTGATCGGGCCCGGCGATGTGCTCATGATCTCGGTCTGGAAGGACGAGGCCCTGACGCGTCAGGTGGTCGTGCTGCCGGACGGCAAGGTGGCCTTTCCGCTGATCGGCCAGACGACGGCCGGGGGGCGGACCGTGGCCGACCTGACCAAAGAGTTCGAGCAGAAGCTCTCGCGCTACGTGCCCGACCTGACGCTGAACCTCTCCGTCCACCAGGTGAACAGCCTCATGATCTACGTGATCGGCCGGGTCAACAACCCGGGCCGCTTCGTCTTGAACTCCGATATCAACGTGCTGCAGGCGCTCGCCATGGCCGGGGGGCTTAACCCCTTTGCCAAGCGGGGAGATATCAAGATCTTCCGGGAGGTCGGCAAGGGGACGGAGATTTTTACTTTCGACTACGACAGGGCCTCGGCCGGTGAGCAGATCCAGCAGAACATCCGGTTGAGGCGCGGGGATGTCATTGTGGTGCCCTAAGCGCCGCGGGGGCAGGGGCGCCGTGCGATTTGAGCGCAACCGATTGTTCGTGAAAGGAGTCTACCTGTGGCGCGAGTATTTAAAGCAGCCATCGCGCTGGTTGTGGTCCTGACGGCCGGGGGCGTAGCCCTGGCCGATGAGTTCAAGCTGACCCCCAGCATCGCCGTCAGGCAGGAGTACAACAGCAACATCTTTTTTGACACCAGCAACGAGCAGGACAGCCTTATCACCCGGGTAAAACCCGGCCTTGAGCTTTTTAACCGCACCGAGCGTCTGGAGCTGAAGCTGGCCGGTTTCGTGACCCCCTACTATTACTGGGACGAAAGCGATCTGAACTCAGTCGACCAGGACTACAGCGGCCAGGTGAGCTACCGGCTGAGCCCGCTTTTCTCCGTGGGGGCGAACGCCGGGGTGCGTGTGGACCATCAGCCGGACCGCGACATTTTGAGCACCGGCCTGGTCTATAGCGACAACCGCCGCATCCAGCAGCGCTACGGGGGCAACGCCGGCTGGATGTTCACCGAGCTGATGTCGGCCTCCGCCTCCTACGGCTACACCCGGGAGGACTGGCGCAAATCAAGCAACACCACCGACATCGAGGATTGGGACAGCCACTCGGTGACGCTGGGGCTCTCCCGCGAGCTTGGGGCCGCCAGGGGCGTCACCCTGGGTATCTTGAACGCCGGCTGGGCCGTGTACGACTTCGAAACCTCGAAGACGAACTACTACTTCGGCACGGTGGGCGTCCAGCACCGCCTGAGCGAGGTCTTCAACCTCACGGCCGACGTGGGCACGCGCTACACGGACTCCGAATTCAAGGTGCAGCAGCTGGCGATCGTGCCGCCCGGCGTGCTCGCGGTCGTCATCGAGGATGAAAACAGCACCGGCTGGGGCGGGATCAGCCATCTGGCGGTGGAATACGCGGGAGAAAGGGCGCGCTTGAATTTAGGCGGCTCCCACGACATCAACGCCGCCAGCGGGACCAGCGGGGTGGTCCAGCGCACGGGCATCACGTTCCGCGGCGGCTACCTGCTGCTCGAGAAGCTGCGGGTGGGCCTGACCTCGAGCGCCTTTCGCAACAAGTCCGAGGATGAGGAGTTCACGGGCAGCGAGGTCGACGAGTACACTTATAATTTAGGCTCCAGCCTGCGCTGGGAGTTCTACCGCGACGTGACGCTGGAGGCCGGCTACGGCTTCACCTATATCGACGACCGGACCGACGACGGCAACGCTCAGCGGCATTTAGGATACATCCAGCTGGCCTACGGGCTGCCTCTGTTCGAATAGACTGCCGGCAGGCCCGGCAAGGGTGCGTCCTGCCCTGGCCGCACCGATCCGCCCAGGCCGGTACGGCGAAATGCGAGCGTTTCTGCGGAGCCGCTTAACCCTGCAATGGAAACATGATACGATGTAAATCTGAGTGCCTGTGCGGATCGGATGGGCGCGAGGAGAACGCGCGTCCCTCCGGGCACCCGCTATGCGGGTTTGCATTCAGAGCAGTCAACGAAATCTTCGGTCTCGGGAGATAAAATGGAACAAGGTACCATGACGCCGATGGAGCTTCTTTCCATCGTTCGGCGGCGCCGCACGAGTCTTGTTGTTCCGGCGCTTGCCATCATCGTGTTGGGCATCGCGGTGGCCCTCCTTCTGCCCTCGATCTACAAGTCCACCGCCACGATCATGATCGAGGAGCAGGAGATCCCCACCGACTTCGTCATGACCACGGTGACGAGCTACGCCGAGCAGCGCATCCAGCAGCTGACCCAGCGTATCATGAGCTTCACGCGCCTGATGGAGATCATCAACCGCTTCAACCTCTATGCGGACATGAAGGCGCGCTCGACGACCGAGGAGATCGTCGAGCAGATGAGACTAGACACCGAGCTGAAACCCGTGAGTGCCGAGATCATCGACCGCCGGACGGGCCGGCCCACGGCGGCCACCATCGCCTTCACCCTCTCCTACCAGGGCAAGAACGCCAACACCGTGCAGCAGGTGGCAAACGTGCTGACCTCGCTCTACCTCGAGGAGAACCTCAAGGTGCGCGCCAAGCACGCCGAGGAAACCCAGGACTTTCTGGAGTCCGAGACGGCGCGGGTCAAGCAGGAGCTCTCCGAGATCGAGGTGCGGATCTCGGAGTTCAAGAAGATCCACATCAACTCGCTGCCCGAGGTGATGCAGCTGAACCTGCAGACCTTATCGGGGATCGAGCGGGCCATCGAGGTCACCGGCGAGCAGTTGCGCGGCCAGAAGGAGCGCGAGAGCTACCTGCAGGCTCAGCTGGCGGGCATCAAGCCCCACACCGAAAAAGAAGATGAGCTCGTGAGCAAAAAGCGCATGGAGGAGCTCAAGGTGCAGCTGGTGAGCCTGAACCAGCGCTTCTCCGAGGAGCACCCCGATGTCAAGAAGACCCGGGCCGAGATCGCCCAGCTCGAGGAGCGGCTCTCTGCCATCGGCGCCAAGGGCGGGGCCGGATCGCCCGACAACCCGGCCTATATCACCCTCTCGGCCCAGCTGGCCAGCGCGCGGGTCGAGGTGCAGGGCCTGCAGCGGCAGATCGAAAAATTAAACGCCGAGGCCGCCGACTACCGGCGCCGGATCGCCACCACCCCCAAGGTCGAGGAGGAGTACAACGGGTTGGTTTCTGCGCGCAACAGCACCCAGGCCAAGGTCAACGACCTCACGCGAAAGCTGATGGAGGCGCGCGTCTCCCGCGGCCTCGAAAAGGAGCAGATGGGCGAGCGCTTCACCCTGGTCGATCCGCCGCGGCTGCCCGAGAAGCCCTTCAAGCCCAACCGGCTTGCGATCATGTTGATCGGGCTGGTGCTCGGGATCGGAGCCGGGGTGGGCTTTGCCGCCCTGCGGGAGTTCAGCGATGATTCCGTGCACACGGCCGAGCAGCTCGAGACCGCCACCCAGTTTCCGGTGCTGGCCGGCATTCCGGTCATCGAGACCGAAAGGGATATCCGCAAAAGGCAAAAACGGCGCGCGGCCTATGCCCTGGGTACGGCGGGCGCGCTCGCGGCCGGGATCCTGGTGTTTCACTTTTTCGTGATGGACCTGGATGTCTTCTGGGCGAAGCTCGTGCGCAAGATGCCCATTTAGGCGCGCCGGTATGACCTGGCGGCGGCAATGATAGTTTAATCCGTGAACAAGTGACGGCGGCAAAGGAAGCGGGGATTTCGATGAATTTGAGAAAGGCGTTGGACAAGGCCAAGCAGCTGCGCGGGGAGAATCCCGCCCGGCCCCTGTCGGTCGGCAAGCCCGTTGTGATCACCCGTTCGCCGGACCGGGAGTGGAAGCCCCCGGAGTACAGCCAGTCCTGCAGCATCCGCGTGCAGCCGGCCACGCTGGTGGAGAACCGCTGCGTGTGCATTGCGCCCGACGCCGACGAGCTTGAGTCCTACAAGGTGCTCAGGACCCGCATCCAGCAGGTGGCCAAAACCAAGGGCTGGAAAACCCTTCTGATCACCAGTCCCAACTCGGGCGACGGCAAGACCTTGACCGCCATCAACCTGGCGCTCACCTTCGCCAAGGCCTACAACCAGACCGTGATGCTGGTCGACTGCGACCTCAGGCGCCAGAACATCCACCGCGTGCTCGGTCTTGAAAGTGCGGCGGGGGTCGTGGATTTTCTGGTGGACGACAAGCCGTTAAACGAGTTCATCATCTGGCCGGGGATCGAGAAGCTGACCCTGATCTCGGGCGGCCGCTCCATCCAGAACAGCGCCGAGGTCCTGGGCTCGGCGCGCATGAAGACCCTGATCCAGGAGCTCAAGAGCCGCTACGACGACCGGTTTGTGATCATCGATGCGCCGCCCCTTTTATGCGGGGCCGACACCATGGCGCTCGCACCTTGTGTCGACTGCATTCTGATGGTAGTCAAGGAGAGCAGTACCCGGATGCACGAAATCAAGAAGGCGATCGACATGATCCCCAAGGACAAATTCCTGGGATATGTCATGAACCACCAGAGAAAAAACGTCAAGGCGTATTACTATTAGCCATGCCCCCCCGGGCTTGCAGTCCGCCCGGACCGGTATTTGGGACGTCATCAGAGCGGTGCACCGATGTATGAATCCTTCTACGGCTTAAGCGAAAAGCCCTTCCAGATCGTTCCCAATCCCCATTACCTTTACAAAAGCGAAAAGCACCAGAACGCGCTCACCTACCTGGAGTACGGCCTGACGGAAAATGTCGGCTTCATCCTCTTGACCGGCGAGGTCGGCTCCGGCAAGACGACGCTGATCCAGTGCATCCTGGGCCAGCTGGGACAGAACACGGTCGCGGCCGTGATCTTCAACAGCAAGCTCACCGCAGGCGAGCTTCTGCGCATGATCATGACCCAGTTTGAGCTCGCACCCGTTGAAAACAAGACCGACAACCTCAATGCGCTAAACGAGTTTTTGATCAACTGTTACGCTTCCGGCCGGCAGGCGCTGCTCATCATCGATGAGGCCCAGAACCTCACCCCGGATGCGATCGAAGAAGTGCGGATGCTCTCCAATCTGCAGACCGAAAGCCAGACCCTGCTGCAGATTGTGATGGTGGGCCAGCCCGAGCTGAAGGCCAAGCTTGAGCACCCCTCCATGCGCCAGGTCGCCCAGCGCATCGCGGTGCGCTATCACCTGACCGGCTTAAACCGCGAGGACACCGATCGGTATATCTCCTATCGGCTGGAGACCGCCGGCGGGCCGCCGGATCTTTTCACGGATGCGGCCGTCGATCTCATATTCCGGCTCTCGAAGGGCATCCCGCGTGCGATCAACCTCGCTTGCCAGGCGGCCCTGGTATACGGTTTTGCCGAGGAAGCCCAGAGGATCAGCCAGGACATCGTCAAAAAAATCATGGCCGACAACCTCGGGATCGGCCTTGAGACTACGGACCAGGCAGCGGTCGCCCCCGCACCCGCGGTTCAGCCCATGGCATCCGACAACGGTTATAAGGAGCGGCTCGCCACGATCGAGCAGATCGTCAAGGGTCTCAAGGGGGCGGTGGATGAGCGGCTTGGCCAAATCGAGCAGGGCCTGAGCACCCAGCAGAACCAAACGATCCAAAAGCTTATCCAGCAGATTGAGCAGGAGCGTGAAAAGCACCAGGAGCTTTTGCTTCGCCACAGCCGGCTTGAAATGGAAAACCTCTATTTGAAGCAGCTCATGAAAAAGGCCCAAAAGAAATACCTGCAGGCCAAGGCCGGAAGGGGATAAGGCCCATCCAGGGGTCGGGCAGCCGCAACCATCCTGCGCTCCTGCCACCGATTTGGAAAGCGCGGGCCGATGGAAACCGGTGTAAAACCGTCCAGGCAGGCCTTGGCATCGGCCGGAAAAAAGGCACCCATGGTTCAGGGCTTCGAGGACTGCTACGAGGACCTGCAGGTCAGCCCCCACTTCGATCAGGAGACCATCGAGTGGTTCTATCGGCTGCTTGCCAAGCGCTACCACCCGGACAACGGCGGCTTTGCCATTGCAGCGGCCGGAGTGGATGAGATCGAAAAAGAGGGGGAGCTCCTGGGAAAGAACCTCATGCTGCCGGAGAAGACCGAGCCGGGCGAGGCCGGGAAGTCCCTTTGGTTGTTTGAGCACATCAGCACCGATGCGGCCGAAAAACTCGGACAGGCCATCGCAACCCTGAAAAAACTTGATGGTAATTCCGTGAATCTCATCGCCTGGGTCTTTCTGGCCAACAGGCGCAGCCGTCTGGGCCGCAAGCGGCGCGCGAAGGAGGCGGTTGACCACGTGCAGCGGATCGACCCGCTTTTTTCCCTCGAGGATTTTTCTCGGACCCTTAAGTTCAAAGACGAGAAGGGCAGGGTGAGGTTTCGAAAGTATGCCAGGCTTGCCCGGCCAAGTTGAAAACCTTCCCGGCTTGATGCCGCAATTCTTCAGGATATAAAAGTCCTTCCGGACAACCGGCCCTGCTCCCAAGTGAAACGGCCTCGGATACCCGGGCTGCAGCCTTATTTTTGGGGGCCAGGGTCAAGTCTTTTCCCTTTTGTGCCGATAAGGGACTCAGAATATAAAAATGTCACCTATCGGTTCTCGGGGAGGCGGTAATGTTCTGGACAGGCTTTACAATCGGGATTTTTCTGGGTGGAACGATCGGGGTGGTTGTGGCGGGTCTGCTTGTAGCCGGCGGAAGAAATGATGTCGAAGCGTGCTGGGAGAGCCCCCTGGTGGACAGTGCCGTGATGGATGGGGTTAGGGAGGCCCGGTTCGGTGTTTCGGAAGCGGCTCGTCCCAGAACTTGCCTTGACGACCACACCCATTCTACCCATTCGTTGCCGCGGGTTTGACTTCCCATCCATTTTAAGGCCGGCGGCGGCGATCTGCAGGCAGAGGTAGTCGATCGCAACCGTGTTCCATCCGAGCGTCGTGATCTTCTGGCTGATCTCTGCTGTCGCCGTAGTTTCAGAAAAAAAAGATGGCCATCCCCGAAAAATTTTAATGGGAAAAGAGTTGAAAACCGTGCTCAAATTGTGCCCGTCAAAGTCAAATTCGATCAAATTTTCCCTAAAATTTTCCTAAAGCAGGTAATGAAATCAATACACCCCGGAGACTCTGTGCAGATCAAAAGGATTTTTGGAGGGTTTATACCACCCGGCCAAGTGCTCAGAGGCGATCTTTGTCGGCATTCACCGCCGAAACCCTTCGGCCCTTAAAATGGCATCGATGATGGCCTCGCGCAGGTGGCTGTCGTTGATTTTTAACCCGTCTGCGGTGACAATCATGTTGTTGTCCAGGTGCTCCTTGATTTCTCTGATGACCTCCAAGAGCCGGGGAGCCGCGGCCATCAGGTGCGCATTGGCCTTCGCGGCGTTCTTGTCTTGGAGGTCATCTTCCAAGCTGATGGCCAGAAGGGTCTCTTTTGCAAAAACCCCGTACGTGCTGTTTTCTTCCTCGACATGCCAGGGTCCTGGAGTGCTCCGACTCATGGGATATGGTTCCTTGCGGTGGGGATTTGATTTTTTTGGCAGCTGTTTAGCTCATAACCTTCCGATAAGCAAGTTAGGCCGGTGTTTACAGGGTGCAGGTTGAAAAAGGCGCTGGGTTTGATTTGTTCACTTCGTTTGGTTGTTGAGAAATTGGAATTACGGTAAAATAATCGTATCTATTTGGCTCACCTGCTCGAAGTGGCGATCTCTTGTGAGAAGAGTGCCCCCCACGCTCATGCAGCAGGCGGCTATCCAGACATCATTGATAGGGATGCGGGTACCATTGTTTGTGAGAGCCGAAAAAATAATGGCGTATTTGCGCGCAACCTCTTCATTTACATGGACGAAGGAGACCTCCAGCGTCGTAACAAAGTGATGGAACTTTTCTTCGTTGTACCGGGCGCGGCTTCCTTTTAGGAATCCATAAAAAAGTTCACCCATCACGATGGCCGGCAAAAGTATTTCCGTGCTTTGGTTAGCTAAAAGATTCACTACGTCCTCTCTGCCTCTCGCAAAGTCGACATAGATGTTGGTATCCAGGACAGCCCTCATTGCCAGTCGGCCTCATCTATTTTCTCGAAAATCATCAGGTCGTCACTCAATTGGGAGGCTTCTTTTGGACTTAGCCAGCCCGCAGTTTTCCTGATGGTTTGTTCACGGTTCTCAACTAATTGCAGTTTCTCATCTACGGCGTCAAGTATGAAGCCCGTCTTTGTTTTGCCTGCCTTTTTTGCCGCACGGTTGATGAGCGCCTCTTTATTCGGGGGAATCCTCAGACTGATAGGCATGAGTGCACCTCCTGTATCGCATCTTTACATAATTGTATCGCAACACTTAGCCTTTGTCAAACGTCAGAATAAGGGGTCAAACCTTGAGTTGTGAATTAGCTTGACCCTACTGTGGCTATCGGTGTATGCAGGTGGCATGGGAAGGGCATGGCGCATCGAATTCGAGGGGGCGCTTTATCACATTCTCTCACGGGGAAATGAAAAGCGTGATATCGTTGCCGACGATGCCGACCGCAGAAGGCTGCGTGATGCGATCGGCGAGGCCGCGGAACGTTTCGATCTGGATATCTTTGCCTATGTGCTCATGAATAACCACTATCACCTGCTGCTGCGCACGCGGCAGGCAAACCTCTCCCGGGCCATGCAGTGGTTCGGCACCACCTACACTCAGCGCTATAACACCCGACACGACCGAAGCGGCCACCTGTTTCAGGGGCGCTTCAAGAGCATCATCGTAGAGAACGACGCCTATCTGCTGCGGCTTTCGCTTTACATCCACAGGAACCCGGTAAGGGCGGGCGTTGTCGAGCGTCTGGCCGACTTTCCCTGGAGCACTTACAGGGCTTATGCTTACGGCAGGGCTGAACCGGGTTGGGTTCAAACCGATCTCATCCTTTCGCAATTTCAAGCGGCCGACCCGTGCAAGGCCTACCGGGAGATGGCGAAGCAATACGCGAAGGAGGAGGCACGCCTGTGGGAGGATCTGCGCTGCGGGGTCATTCTGGGCACCCAGGGCTTCGTGGAGAGGATCCGCCGTGAGCACCTGCCCCAGGGGGTTGAGGTCGAGAAGCCCCAGCAGCGGGCGGTGGCGAGGAGTATCGGGCCGGAGGAATTTGTGCGGCGTGCGGCCGCGATGCTCGACTGGGGGCCGGATCGCCTCGTTCACGGCCGGCGGCTGCGAGGCGAGCAGAAGCGGGAAAGGGATCTGGTGGTTTACTGGCTCTGGAATACCGGGTGGTACAAGAACGACGAGGTCGGCCGACTCTTTGGAATCACCTCCTCTTCCGTAAGCCATGCGGTTCAGGCAATGCGCACCCTTGTGGATCGAGATAAGCGGTTTCGCGAGAGGCTCGCAGCACTTAATTCACAATTCAAGGTTTGACCCCTAAGAGGTTGCGATGCGGCAGAGTGCGATGAACGGCTTGAGGCAAGGCGATTCATTCAAATGCAAACGCACCTTTTCCCATGCGGAAACCGTCTCATTCGGCGACCTCACCCGGGACTACAACCCGGTACATTATGACGAGCGCTGGGCAGCTCTCAAGGGCTACAGAGGGGTGATTTGCCATGGGCTTCTGGTCGGGTCGATGATGTGTGAGTTCGGCGGCCAGGTCGGCTGGCTTGCCAGCGGCATGAGCTTTCGGTTCAGGAAACCCGTTTACCCCGGCGATACGGTCGAGTGCACCGTCACGATCACCAAAATCGAAGAGAACGGGCGGGCCGAAGCGGATGCCTATTTTACGAACCAGAATGACGAGTGGGTCTGCACCGCTCAGCTGAAAGGGTTTCTGCCCTTGGCTCCGGAAAGGGCGCTTTTGAAAAGGATGGTCGCCGAAGGCGACCCCACTAACAAACTCTGAGGGCGACGTTAAAAGACCACTATCCAAGTTGCGATTTTCCCGCCGGAGGCACTGGGGTTTTTGAGCCCGCACTGCACTGACTGCGGCGCATAGTTATTAAGGGTCTCATAATTGTCTTTACGTCGTCATTCCGGCGCAAGCCGACATCCACAGGATTTCTGGATGCCGGATCAAGTCCGGCATGACGGTACTATTTCGAGACGATTACTAAATGTTCCCCTCTACGTTTCCGTCACATCACATCCCTTCCCGCAGTCTGCCGGCGACGGCGTCGATAAACCCCTCGGTGGTCTGGTGCCCTGCGGGGCGGGGGTCCATCAGGGGGATCAGGTCCTTGGTGACGACGCCGGCCTCGATGCAGCCGATAACGGCTCTCTCCAGCGCCTCGCCGAAACGAACCACCTCCGGTGTCCCGTCCAACTCGCCGCGTTTCCTGATGGCTCCCGTCCAGGCGAAGATCGATGCCACCGAGTTGGTGCTTGTAGGGTTGCCCTTGAGGTGCTCGTAGTAATGGCGCCGCACGGTGCCGTGGGCGGCCTCGAACTCGTATTGGCCGTTGGGGGAGACCAGCACCGAGGTCATCATGCCCAGGCTGCCGAAGCCCGCGGCCACGACGTCGGAGAAGACGTCCCCGTCGTAGTTGCTGAGCGCCCAGAGGAAGCCGCCCGCGTGCTTCATGGTTTGGGCCGCGGCGTCGTCGATCAGCAGGTAGCGGTAGCGGATGCCGGCCTGCGAGAACTCCGTGCCGTGCGCGCGGGTCTCCTCGTCGAACACCGACTTGAAAAAGGCGTGGTATTTCTTGCTGATGGTGTCTTTGGCGGAAAACCACAGGTCGACCTTCTCGCTCAGCGCATAGGTGATGCACGCGCGGGCGAAGGAGCGGATCGATCTTTCCAGGTTGTGAATGCCCATCACCACCCCGGGCCCCTTGAAGTCGTGCAGCAGCAGGCGGGTTTCAACGCCGCCCACCGGGGTGTAGACGATCTCCACCGTGCCCGGCCGGTCCACGACGAGCTCGACCCCGCGGTAGATGTCCCCGTAGGCGTGCCGGCCGAGGATGATGGGCTTCTTCCAGCTGCGCACGGCCGGGGTGATGGTCTTCACCAGAATGGGCTTGCGGAACACCGTGCCGTCGAGAATCGAACGGATCTGGCCGTTGGGGGAGGGCCAGGCTTTTTTGAGATGGTACTCCTCGACCCGTTCGGCATCCGGGGTGATGGTGGCGCACTTGACCCCCACGCCAAGGGCTTGGATCGCCTTTGCGGACTCCGTGGTGACCTCATCGTCGGTCTCGTCGCGCCTGCGCACCCCGAGGTCGAAGTACTTCAGATCCACGTCGAGAAAGGGCAGAATGAGTTTTTCCTTGATCATCGCCCAGATGATCCGGGTCATCTCGTCGCCGTCGATCTCCACGATCGGTGAATCTACTTTGATTTTTCCCATCCGGGGCCTCCTCGCAACGTTGTTGCCGGTGAAGTCCAATCGATGCGGCCGCCGCCGCGGTTTAAACGCCTGCTTACCCCAAGGGCTGAAGCCAGACGATGTCGTAGGGCTGAAAGCCGATCTCCAGACGCCCGCCTTGCGCGGTCCAGTCCCGCTCGGCGATCACGTCGCGCCAGCGCGAGGTTCGGACCGGCAGGCGCTCGAGCGGGATGGAGAGCTGCACCACCCGATTGCTCACGTTGGTCATGGCGAGGACGTGCGCGTTTCCTTCCGGCGCGGAGCGCAGCACGGCAAACACCTGGGGCGAGAGCATCAGCACCCGGTGCGCGCCGTTCGGGTGGAAGCTGCGCAGCTGCGTCCGGGCGCGGGCAAGGGGACCGAGCCTGCGGCTCAGAAGGGCGAGCTTGGAGCCGGGCAGTTTCATCTCCGCAGCGACCGCCGCCGCATCGATGACCCCGCGGTTGATCTCGCGTCGGACCCCGGTCTCCCGCACCCGCTCAACGTCGTTTGCGCTCCCCAGCGCTCCGTGGATGTAGATTCCGGGGACGCCCGGGATGGCCAGGGCCAGGCTGCGGGAGGCCAGGTAGCGCTTGACCTGGAACTCGATCTCCTCCTCGCCGGCGTCGCCGTTGATGGCGCTCCACCAGGTGGAGTTGATCTCGTAGGGCTCCTCGCGGTGGCCTGCAGTCATCTTAAACGAGGCCTGGGCGCCGCGGTCCTGTGCCACCCGGACGACATGGTCGATATCCTCGGTGGGCAGGATCCCTTTGACCCCCATCAGGCCGATGCCGTCGTGGGTGTCCAGGATGTTGAAAAAAGTGGCCTTCGGCGACGGGGCGCGAAGGCGTGCCGCCCAGCGGGAGAGGGCCGTGGCGTCCTCGCGGTAGAAGGTGTGCAGGACGAGCGGGGGCAGGGCGAAATTGTAGACCATGTGCGCCTCGTCCGTGCCGTCGCCGAAGTAGGAGACGTTGTCGGCGTGGGGGACGTTGGTCTCGGTGATCAGGGCGACGCCCGAGGCGGCCGTGTCCATCACATCGCGGATCAGCTTTACGATTTCGTGGGTCTCCGGCAGGTGGACGCACTCGGTGCCCGGTTCGGCCCAGATGTAGGTGACCGCATCCAGCCTTAAGATGTCCGCCCCGTGGCGGACATAGAAGAGCAGTCCGTCGATGATCCGCAGCAGGACCTCGGGGTTTCTGAAGTTGAAGTCGACCTGGTCGGCGGAAAATGTGCTCCAGACAAAGCGGGGGCCTTTCAGGGTGTCGAAGCGCGTCAGGATGTCGGATGTCCGCGGGCGGAAGATCTTGCCGCGCTGGTCGGCCGTGAGCTCCTCGGGGGAGGTGTAGGCGATGAAAAAATCGTTGAAGTGCGGGTTGCCGTTCACGTATTCGCGGAACATTTCACTGCGGGAGGAGCAGTGGTTGAGCACGGCGTCGAACATCAGATCGTAGCGGCGTTTCTGGTCGCGCACGTCCTGCCAGGTGCCCAGCCTCGGGTCCACCCGGCTGAAATCCACGACCGCAAAGCCGCGGTCCGACGAATAGGGAAAGAAGGGCAGCAGGTGGATGGTGTTGACGGCGCCGCGGTTGTAGGTGTTGACGAATGCATGCAGGGTGGACAGCGGGCTTTGCCCGTCGCCGCGCACGATGTCACCATAGGTGATGAGGACCAGGTCGGCCTCGGAGAAACGCTCGGCAGGCTTGTAGCGGCGCTCTTTGGCGATCATCTCCGGCGGCTTGTGCGCGCAGTGGACCTGGATGATGCGCTCCAGCTCCGGCAGGAAGAGGTCCGCCTGCAGGGCGCCGTAAAGAAATTCGAGCCGGGAGCGCATTCGGGCCCGTCGTGAGCCGGGGATTCGGAACAAGGGGCGCGTGTAGTCCGGGTCCGGGTTGTAAAACGTGCGTTTTCGCAGTGCGGCCGGTTGCGGTTCCATAACCCTCCCGGTGTTTGCGCGCGCTCAGCGGCGTCGGATGCCGGGCCGCAGCCGCTGCAGGACGCGGCTGTCGGCGTTGCGGTCCAGGTCGTCGAGGGCGAAGTTCAGCGCCGCCTCTATCAGGGCGGACTTGTTGTCCACGGCCGCCCCGGCGAGCTTGAGTTGGTAGAATTTCATGTTGAAGCGCTCCAGGAGCTCGTCGGAGAGATAAAAGCCGGCTTTGCGCTTGAGGTCGGCGGCCGCTCCGAGGCGCTTCGGCACATGTTCCGCGGCAGGCGGTGCGGTGTGCCGCGGGCCGCAGGCGGCCTCGATAGGGTCCGGGCCGTTCTCCTCGAAGAGATCAGGGGGTTTCGCACGGTGTCTGGTCATCGGTCAACACCCTCCTCACCAGTGTGTCGTAGTCATGGGCGGCCACGCTGCCGGGGTCGTACTCGAAAATGGTCCGGCCGAGCACCGGCGCCTCGCACAGGCGCACCGTGTGGTGGACCGGTGCGCACAGCTGTCGGGAGAAATGGCGCCCGAGCTGCTCCAGCATCTGCCGGCCATGGCGGGTGCGCCGGTCGAACAGGGTCGGCAGGATGTATTTCAGGCGCAGCTCGGGGTTGAGCTTCTGGGCGCTCTGCAGGTAGCGGAAAAAGGTCTTGAGCCCCTCCAGCGCAGGCCCTTGCGCTGCCACCGGGCAGAGCACCTCGGTGGCCGCCATGAGGATGTTCACGCTGAGCACATCCCAGCCGGGCGCGCAGTCGAAGATCAGGTAGTCGATGCTGCCCTCGCGCGGGACCAGTTTGTGCCGCAGGACGGTCTCGCGCACCTCGCGGTCCTGCTCCCCGAGCCAGGTTTTCAGCTCCGCCAGGCGGATGCCGCCGGCCAGCATCCAGAGGTTGTCCCGGGCGCGGAACACGGCGCTGTTGCGGGTGACCGGGCTGCCGTCGTGGGTGCGTTCGGTGACGAACTCCGCCAACCCGTACGGCGGGCTCACCCCCAGGAATTTGGCGACCTGGTCCTGGGTGTCGCAGTCCACGAGCAGCACCCGCCGCCCGCGGGCGGCAAGCCCGTCGGCGAGGTTGACGGCGGTGGTGGTCTTGCCGACCCCGCCCTTGGCCATGGCGACAGCGATCGTGCGCATGCGGTTGATGGTCTCCTAATATCTTATTATTCTAAATTATAATTCTACTATTATCGAATTATCGAAATATGTGCAAGCATTTTTTTGTGTCCCCCCGCACCCCCCGCACGCGGCACCGCGGCGGTAATCGACGCCCCCGTCACTCAGACACGCTGCAGTTCGACGATGGTGGCCCCCCAGCCGCCGGCCTCTGCGGGGGCGTCTTTAAAAGCGCGCACGCGCGGGTTGCGGCGCAGGAGCTCCTGGACGCGTTTTTTCTGGACCCCCGTGCCCTTGCCGTGGATGATGCGCACCGAGGCGAACCCCAGGCGCAGGCACTCCTCTATGTAGTCCTCGATCAGATGGGGGATGTCCCGGGGGTGAAACGTGTGCAGATCCAGGACGTCCTCGATAGGGATGCGGATCGGGTCCATGGGTATCGCTCTCGGCAGCGGCCGCCGGCGGGCTGTTTGTCTTTTGCAGCCGGATGAAGTATTCATCCGGCCGGCAACCAGGATGAACATGCATCCGGAGAACCCCCTTATATATGGCCTGTGGGTGGCCGCCTACATCATCGGATCGGTTCCGTCAGGGCTGGTTCTGGCACGTGTGTTCGGAAAAACCGACATCCGCCGCCAGGGCAGCGGGAACATCGGCGCCACCAACGTAGCGCGCGTGGCCGGGGCCGGTTTGGGGCTGGCCACCCTGGCTGCCGATGTTCTGAAAGGAGCCCTTCCCGTCTACCTTGCACAGCGGGTTGACCCGGCCGAGGCGGCCTGGGTGGCCGCCGCCCTGCTGGCCTTCTCCGGTCACCTGTTTCCCGTGTTCACCCGCTTGCGGGGCGGCGGCAAGGGGGTCGCAACGGCCGTCGGGGGCTTTCTGATTCTGGCGCCCGGGGCCGTGGCTGCGTCGTTGGCGG